>JAXDHC010000135.1:0-5937 GCA_034664705.1 Solirubrobacteraceae bacterium | reverse complement strand
GCGCCGGCCTCGCGCCGGAAGCACGTCGAGAAGCCGGCGTAGCGACGCGGGAGGTCGGCGGCCTCGAGGATCTCGCCGGCGTGCATCGACGCCAGCGCCACCTCGCTCGTGCCCGCCAGGTAGAGGTCGTCGTCCGGCACCCGGTAGATCTGCTGCTCGGCGTCGGGCAGGAAGCCGGTGCCGTAGAGCGCCTGCTCGCGCACGAGGACCGGCGGGATCACCGGCTCGAAGCCGTGGCCGCGCAGCTTCTCCAGGGTCCAGCGCACGAGCGCGAACTCGAGCATCACGAGGTCGCCGCGCAGGTAGACGAAGCGCGAGCCCGACAGCCGCGCGCCGCGCTCCATGTCGACGAGCTCGCCGGCGAGCGCCAGGTGGTCGCGGCCCTCGCGCACGCGGATCTCGCCGACCTCGCGGATCACGGTGTCCTCGTCCGCGGCCGTGGGGTCCGGGAGGTTCGGCAGCGACGCGAGGACGCCCTGCAGGCGCTCCTCGGCCGTGCGCGAGCGCTCGGTGAGCGCCTTGACCTGGGCCGACACGTCCTTCATCCGCTCAAGCAGCGGCCCCGCGTCCTCGCCGGCGCGCTTGCGCTGGGCGATCTCCTCGGAGGCCTCCTTCTGCTCCGCCCGCAGGCGCTCGGCGGTCGCCGTGGCCGCGCGCCAGTCCTCGTCGAGGGACACCACCTCGTCGAGGCGCTCGGAGTCTGCGCCGCCGCGGCGGGCGAGCGCGGCGCGGACGGTGTCGGGGTCGCGGCGGATGAGCCTGAGGTCGAGCATCGCGCCGCCGAAGGCTACGCGTCGGCCGTGCGCGGCGAGCGCCGCGTCACTTGCCGGCGACGCTCGAGACGTACTGCGCGACGGCCTGGATGTCGGTGTCGCCCAGACGGCCCTTGAACGCCGGCATCGCGCCGCCGCCGTTCTCCACCATCCGCTGCACGGTCTGCGCGTCGGGCTGGACCTGGTCGAGGTTCGGCCCGATCTGGCCGTTGGCCTTGGCGTCCGAGAGCGTGTGGCAGCCGGCGCAGTTCTGCGTGAAGACCTGCTTGCCCTGCGCGTTGGCCTGCGCGCCGCCGCCCCCGCCCGTGGTGGACGACGGCGTCGTCTCGCTGCCGGTGCTGGACGACGGCGTCGTCTCGCCGCCGGTCGTCGACGACGGGGTCGTCTCCTGGCCGGTGCTCGTGGTCTGGCCGCCGCCCGACGCCTGCTGGGACTCCGGCGTGATGTCGTTGCCCTTGCGCGGCCCGCCGGCGTACTTCGCCAGGAAGGCGGCCACGTCGGCCGCGTCCTTCCCGACGACGATGTTCTCGGGCATGATCGCGCCGGAGAAGCCGCCGTTGCGGATCGCGTAGAGCACGCCGTCGACGGTCTCGCGGCGCACGTCGAAGTTCGGCCCGTCGACGCGCTCGCGGTCGTGGACCTTCGTCGCGCCGCCCTCGGCCCCGACGAGCTTCATCGTGTGACAGCCCGAGCAGCGCTGGGCGAACAGCGCGGCGCCGCGGCTGACGTTCGCCTGGTCTGTCTGGACGCTCTTCTCGATGCCCTGCGAGCCGCAGGCGGCGAGGCCCATTCCGAGGGCGAGGACACTCGATACAGCGAGCACGCGGCGGCGGCGGGTCATCGAGCGGGCATCATACGAAAGCGATGCCGAGCCGCCGCGCGACCCTGTTGGTTCTCGCCGTCGCGTCCGCGGCGGCGCTCACCGGGTGCGGCCGGGACGCTCCGTACGTGCCCGCCGACGGCGGGACCGTGAGCGTCCGCCTGGACGAGTACCGGGTCATGCCGCAGCGCGTGACGGTGCGCGCCGGGCGCGTCCGGATCGTCGGGCGCAACGTGGGCCGGCTGACCCACAACGTCGCCGTCGTGCAGTTCCACCGGCCGCTCGGCGAGGAGCAGGAGCGCCAGTACGCCCGCACGCCGACCGCCCACCCGGGCCAGCGCGTCGAGGCCTCGGTGCGCCTGCGGCCCGGCAAGTACCGGCTGATCTGCTCGATCGCCAACCACGACAACCTCGGCCAGTACGGCGAGCTGAAGGTGCTGGCGCGCTGACGCGCGCCGGCGGTCCGAGAACAGACCAAGGAGGAGTGCGGAGATGGCGGACGCCCCGACGGTGGTGCTCGTCCACGGCGCGTGGCACGGGCCGTGGGCCTGGGCCGAGGTGCAGGAGCGCCTGGCCGGCGACGGCCTGGAGGTGGTGACGGTCGACCTGCCGAGCATCGGCCACGACACCGGCGCGCTCGAGGACCTGTACGGCGACGCGGCCGCCGTCCGCGAGACGCTCGACGCCATCGACGGCCCGGCCGTCGTCGTCGCGCACTCGTACGGCGGCGCGCCGGTCACGGAGGGCGCGGCGGGCGCGGACAACGTCGCTCACATCGTCTACCTGACGGCGTTCATGCTCGACGAGGGCGAGTCGCTGCTCGGCCTCGTCGGCGGCCAGGAGCCCGACTGGTGGATCACGGCGGCGGACGGGCGGACGACGATGCCCGCCACGCCGGAGACGATCTTCTACAACGACTGTCCGCCCGAGACCGCCGAGGCGGCGGCCGCCCGGCTCGCCCCGCAGCGCAAGGCGACCGTCGAGCAGCCGATCCGCGAGGTCGCGTGGCGGGAGGTCCCCACGACCTACGTCGTCTGCGAGCGCGACAACGCCATCCCCGTCTTCGCGCAGGACGCGATGGCCCAGCGCGCCGGCGCCGTTCGCCGGCTGGACGCCGGCCACTCGCCGTTCCTCTCGCAGCCCGACGAGCTCGTGACCGTGCTGCGCGAGGTGATCCGCGACGCGGCGCCGCCGCCCGCCTGAGAAGGCGGCCCGGCGCCGACCAGGTTGCCGCCGTTGCCAGACGATCGCGTGTCGTTGTGGACCGTCCAGGGCCGGCGCCGGGCTGGCGTCGAATTTCGGCGCGGACGCGCTCGATCCTGCCGATTGGAGGCACGGTCAGCAGAGCGGGCGGTAGGCGCCGCGGAACCAGACCAGCGGCTCGCCCTCGGGATCGGCGTCGAGCTGCGTCACCGCGCCGATCCCGATGGTGTGGTCGCCGGCGGGATGGAGCTCGCGCAGGTCGCACGCCAGCCACGCCAGCGCGCCGTCGAGCACCGGCACGCCGTGGGCGTCCATGTGCGTCACCGCCTCGAACTTCTCGCGAGCGACGCGCTTGGAGGCGAACACGCCGGCCAGCTCCTCCTGGCCGGCGCGGAGCACGTTGACCGCGAAGCGCCCGGCCTCGCGCACGGCGTCGAGCGTCCGCGAGCGGTTGTCGAAGCACACGAGCAGCAGCAGCGGCTCCAGGGAGAGCGAGGCGATCGCGTTCGTCGTCATGCCCGCCGGCCCCTCGGGGCCGTTGCAGGTGACGATGGCCACGCCGGTGGCGAAGCTGCCGATGACCTGGCGGTAGCGCAGCGGGTCGGGCGCCATGCAGGCCGGAGGCTAATGGCCCGGTGCGGTCAGGCGGTCCCGGCGGCGCGCAGCGCCAGGAACGCGATGACGGCGGCCGCGATGGTCACGACCCCGAGCTCGCGCCGCAGGATCGCCCGGACGACCGACTGCTGACCGGGCTCGTCGAGGCGCCCGACGGCGGCGGCGTCGTCGAGGCCGCGCGTGTCCAGCACGGACTGCGCCGCGGCGACGCGGAACTGCTCGGCCACGAACGCCACCGCGACAGGGAGCAGCGCGTAGACCCAGAAGAGGCCGTCCGCCGGCTCGTGCCCGGTCGCCGCCAGCAGGCCGGCCAGCGCCGCGAGCGCGATCGCCGCCGCCTGGCCCGCCCGGGCGAGGACCCAGAAGGCGCGCGACGGGGCGACGGACCACCACCGCCATGCGCCGTAGCCGGCGGCGAGGGCGTTCAGCACGGCGGTCGCGAGGGCG
Organism: Solirubrobacteraceae bacterium; assembly: GCA_034664705.1. Classification (GTDB taxonomy): domain Bacteria; phylum Actinomycetota; class Thermoleophilia; order Solirubrobacterales; family Solirubrobacteraceae; genus JAOPZW01. The sequence goes on along the minus strand of JAXDHC010000135.1, from coordinate 2,079 downwards.
CCGGCCACGGCCGCGTCATGCATCTTTCGCACTCATCGCCACTAAGTATCACCGCGTCACAAATGGTGGTAGAACCCTGGCCGATGCTCCAGTCGTACCTCCCAGCCATCGTCTTCCTCTTCCTCGGAACGCTGGTCGGCGGCGCCTTCACGCTGCTGAACACGCTCTTCGGGCCGAAGCGGGCGAGGCGCCCATCGCAGGCGGATCCCTACGAGTGCGGCCTGCCCTCGGAGATCCAGAAGGGCTTCCGCTTCGGGATCAGCTTCTACCTGATCGCGATGCTCTTCATCCTGTTCGACATCGAGGTCGTGTTCCTCTACCCGGTCGCGATCCAGCTCCGCGCGTTCGGCACGTTCGCCCTGATCGAGATCACGGTCTTCATCGTGCTGCTACTTGTAGCTCTGGTCTACGTCTGGCGCAGAGGAGCACTCGAATGGAGATAGTCAAGCGGGAGAAGGTCGGCGACGGTTCGGATTTCCGCGTCCGCCAGCTGCGAGCGAGGGACATGCTGCGCGGCGACCTCGCGGAAGGGGATCTCGAGCAGTACGTCCAGGAGCGGATCCTCACGACCACGCTGGACAAGGCGGTCTCGTGGGCGCGCGGCAACTCGATCTTCCCGCTCACGTTCGGCCTCGCCTGCTGCGCCATCGAGATGATGTCGATGGTCGGCTCGCGGATGGACATCGGGCGCTTCGGCTTCGAGGCGTTCCGGGCCTCGCCGCGGCAGGCCGACATGATCATCCTGTCGGGCCGCATCAGCATCAAGATGGCCCCGGTCATCCGGCGCGTCTACGACCAGATGCTCGAGCCCAAGTACGCGATCGCCATGGGCGCCTGCTCGAGCTCGATGGGCGTGTTCAACAACTACGCGCTCGTCCCCGCCGACAAGTTCATGCCGGTCGACGTGCACGTCCCGGGCTGCCCGCCCCGCCCCGAGTCTCTGGTGCACGGGATCCTCAAGCTCCGCGCGATGATCCACGAGGACCCCAGCATGGGCTGGCGCGATCGCTACAACGCGGTCGGCACCGAGGAGGTCGTCCCCGGCGTCAACGGACAGGACGCGGCGGTCAACGTCTACAAGCCCATGGGGGACACCGCGGGTGCCTGATGCGACCGGCCTGGAGCTCCTCGCCAAGGAGCTGCGGGACACCGATCCGGACAGCGTCCGCGACACCGAGTTCTTCCGGGGCAAGGCGGCGCTGCACGTCGAGCCGGCCGCGATCCGCCCCGTCCTCGAGTTTCTCCGCGGCAAGGGCTTCGGCTTCCTCGCGAGCCTGCACGGCCTGGACTACTACCCCGAGGAGCCGCGCCTCGGCGTCCAGTACGAGCTGCTCGACATGACGGCGCTCGACCGCATCACGGTGAAGCTGCGCGTCCCCACGACCGACGCGCGCGTCGACTCCGTCACCGAGCAGTGGCCGACGGCCGACCACCAGGAACGCGAGGTCTTCGACATGTTCGGCGTCGTCTTCGACGGCCACCCGGACCTCCGCCGGATCCTCATGCCCGAGGACTACGAGGGCTTCCCGCAGCGGCGCGACTTCCCGATCGGCGGCGAGCCGGTGCTGTTCACCAAGGACGAGCCCGACAAGAGGGACTACACGCAGTGAGCACCGAGCTGTCGGATTACCGCCGCCAGGAGGAGAGCATCGACCTCTCCGCCCACGCGCACACCGTTGAGGGCGCGGAGGAGGAGCTGCTCACCCTCAACATGGGCCCGCACCACCCCGCCACGCACGGGGTGCTGCGCCTGCTCGTGACGCTCGAGGGCGAGGTCGTCCGGGACCTCAAGCCGGTCATCGGCTACGTCCACACCGGCATCGAGAAGACCGCCGAGGACAAGAGCTACTGGAAGGCCGTCCCCGTCGTCGAGCGGATGGACTACCTCGCCTACTACTTCAACGCGATGGCGTACTGCGGCGCCGTCGAGACGCTGCTCGACATCGAGGTCCCCAAGCGCGCCCAGTACCTGCGCGTGATGCACCTCGAGCTGAACCGGATCATGAGCCACCTCGTGTGGCTGGGCACGAGCGCGCTCGACCTCGGCGCGATCTCGATGTTCTGGTACTGCTTCCGCGA
>JAXDHC010000134.1:0-5828 GCA_034664705.1 Solirubrobacteraceae bacterium | reverse complement strand
CGGACCTGCTCTACATGGACCTCGGCATGTCGTCGATGCAGGTCGACACGTGGGCGCGAGGATTCTCCTACGCCTACGACGCGCCGCTCGACATGCGGATGGACCCCGACCAGGAGCTGTCCGCCCTAGACGTCGTCGGCGAGTGGGACGAGCGCCAGCTCGCCCGCCTGTTCCGCGAGTACGGCGAGGAGCGCTACGCCCGGCAGATCGCCCGCGCGATCGTGCGCGAGCGCGGCCGCCGGCCGCTGCAGACGACGAACGAGCTCGTCGAGGTCATCGTCGACGCCGTCCCCGTCCCGGCGCGGTTCGCCGGCGGGCACCCGGCCAAGCGCGTCTTCCAGGCGATCCGGATCGCGGTGAACGACGAGCTGGCCCAGCTCGACACCGCGCTCCCGCGCGCGTGGGACGTGCTGCGTCCAAATGGCCGATTTGCAGGGATTACGTTCCACTCCCTTGAAGACCGGCGCGTGAAGCGCTTCCTCGCTGCCCGTGCGCAGGGGTGCATCTGCCCGCCGGACCAGCCGGTGTGCGCGTGTGGCCGCGAGCCCGAGGCCGAGTTGCTCACACGCCGCAGCGTCGTCCCGACGCCCGGAGAGATCGCCGCCAACCCACGCGCGAAGTCCGCCCGGATGCGCGCCGCACGGAAGCTCGAGGTTCCTCACGCATGACGCCCCCGCCGACCGCCACCGCCGCCCACCGGCCCCAGCGCACCCGCAGCCGCACGACGGCCCCGCGGCCACCGCGACGGACATCGGGCCCCGCGCGCCCGAGCGCGCAGACGACCCGCCGCGCCGTGCCGGTCGCCGCGGGCGGCGCCGCCGCCGTCCCGCCACCCCTCGCGCTGCGCCTCGCCCGCGCCGGCGCGCGGATCGGCGACGCGCGCGTCCTGGACCGCCTCGTCCGCGGCCGCGCGTGGATCGCGATCGTCGCCGCCGGCCTCATGGGCATCGTCTTCATGCAGGTGTCGATGCTGCAGCTCAACGCCGGCATCAGCCGCGCGGTGACGAGCGCCGAGACGCTGCACCAGCAGAACGCCAAGCTGCGCGCCGAGATCTCCGAGCTCGACTCCGGCCAGCGCATCCAGGACGCGGCGAGCGCGCTCGGCATGGTCGCGCCCCCCGCGGGCGACGTGAACTACCTCGACGCCCGGAAGGCCGACGGCCGCGCCGCCGCGCGGGCGATCCGCCAGCCCGACCCGCTGCAGCAGAGCGCCGCCGCGAGCACGACCGCACCGATCGCGACCACCGTCGCGCCGGCGCCGGCACCGGCGCAGACGCAGGCCCCCGCCGCCCAGGCGCAGACCACCGCGCCGGCCGCGGCCGCCGCCCAGGCGCCCGCCGCGACCGCGACGGCGCCCCCGGCGGCGACGCAGCCCCAGACGCAGGCGGCCCCGGCGACCACCACGGCTCCGGCGGCCGCCGCGCCTCCGCCGACCACGACCGCCCCGGCGACGACGGCCCCCGTCGCCCCGGCCGCCACCGCCGTCCCGCAGGGGAACTGACCGTGGCGCTCCTCGAGCGCCGGATCGGCCTCCTCTTCGCCGCGTTCCTCACCCTCCTGGTCCTCGCCGGCGCGCGGGCGCTGTGGCTCGGCGGGGTGCGGGGCGGCTCGCTCGCCAACGCCGCGGCATCGCAGCAGGTGACCGACGCGCAGCTGCCCCCCGAGCGCGGCACGATCGTCGATCGCAAGGGCCTCGAGCTCGCCGTCTCCGAGCCCGCCTCGGACGTCAGCGCGACGCCGTACCTCGTCCGCGATCCGCTGCGGGCGTCCGAGAAGCTCGCGCCGATCCTCGAGACGACGCCCCAGAAGCTCGTCCAGAAGCTCGCGCGCAAGGACACGGGCTTCGTCTACCTCGCGCGCAGCGTGCCGGCCGAGCGCGCCGCGCAGATCGCCCGCCTCAACCTGACGGGGATCGACCTCACCCCCGGCCACCTGCGCTTCTACCCCCGCGAGTTCCTCGCGTCGCAGCTCATCGGGTCCGTCGGCACGGACGGCAAGGGCCTGTCGGGCCTCGAGTACGCGCGCAACGACATCCTCACCGGCCGCGACGGCGAGCGGCGCCTCGTCAAGGACGCGCTCGGCGAGTCGATCAACGTCCGCGACACGAAGCCGGCCGAGCGCGGCGCCCGCCTGGGGCTGACCATCGACACCGCGATCCAGGACAAGGTCGAGCAGATCCTGGCCGAGGTCGGCGAGACCTACCGCCCGAAGGGCGCGACCGCGATCGTCATGGACCCGCGCGACAGCCAGGTGCTCGCGCTCGCCAACTGGCCGCGCGTCGACGCGAACAAGCCGTGGGCGGCGCCCCCGTACGCGAGCCAGAACCGCGCGGTCGGCGTGACCTACGAGCCCGGCTCGACCTTCAAGTCGATCACCGTGGCCGGGGCGCTCGAGGACGACACCGTCGCGCCCGACACCGCGTTCGACCTGCCCCCGCAGATCCAGGTCGCCGACCGGACGATCGGCGAGTCGCACGTGCGCGGCACGGTCCGGCTGACGACGTCGGAGATCCTCGCCCAGTCGAGCAACGTCGGGGCCATCAAGGTCGGCCTGAAGATGGGCAAGCGCAGCTTCGACTCGTGGGTGCGGCGCTTCGGCTTCGGCAAGCCGACGGGCGTCGACCTGCCCGGCGAGGAGCGCGGGATCGTGCTCCCCGTCTCCCAGTACTCCGGCTCGTCGATGGGCAACCTGCCGATCGGCCAGGGCATCGCCGTCACGCCGATGCAGATGGTGTCCGCGTACGCCGCGATCGCCAACGGCGGCGTCCTGCGCACGCCGCAGGTCGTGCGGCGCGTCGACGACGAGCGGGTCCCCACGCCGAAGGGCAAGCGCGTGATCTCCGAGCGCACGTCGCTGCAGCTGCGAACGATGCTCGAGGGCGCCTTCGCCCCGGGCGGCACGGCCAGCGAGGTCTCGATCCCCGGCTACAAGCTCGCGGGCAAGACCGGCACGGCGAACAAGATCGACCCGACGACCGGCGAGTACTCGAAGGCCGCCTACGTCGCCTCGTTCATCGGCTTCGCCCCCGCGCTGCGCCCCGAGCTGCTCATCTCCGTGGTCGTCGACGAGCCGCACGGCGCGATCTACGGCGGTGAGGTGGCCGCGCCGGCGTTCGGCAAGATCGCCTCGTTCGCGCTGCCCTACCTGCGCATCCCGCCGCGCTGACCGGGCCGCCCGCGCGGCCATGCGATCATCGGTGGCCGCCGGACCCCCTCGTAGACTGAGGCCGCGATGACCCTTCGCGAGGTCCTGGGCGCCGCCGCGCGCGACGTCCCGCCGGTCGACGTGACCGCGCTCGCCTACGACAACCGGCTCGTGACGCCCGGCACCCTCTTCTTCTGCGTCCCCGGGTTCACCCGGGACGGACACGACTTCGCCGCCGACGCGATCGCGCGCGGGGCGTCGGCGCTCGTCGTGCAGCGCCCGCTCGATCTCGGCGTCCCGGAGGTCCGCGTCGACGACGTCCGCGCCGCGATGGCGCCCGCCGCCGCGCGGCTGCACGGCGACCCGACCGCGGCGCTGCGGGCGGTGGGGATCACGGGAACGAACGGCAAGACGACCACGGCGTACCTCGTGCGCGGACTGCTCGAGGCGGCCGGCCGGCGCACCGGCCTGGTCGGCACCGTGAGCGCGGTCGTCGGCGGCGCCGAGCGGCCGATGGTCCGCACCACGCCCGAGGCGATCGACCTGCAGCGGATGTTCGCCGAGATGCGCGACGGCGGCGACGAGGCCGTCGTCATGGAGGTCTCCTCGCACGCGCTCGCGCTGCACCGCGCCGACGCCATCCACTGGGACGTCGCGATCTTCACGAACCTCACGCAGGACCATCTCGACTTCCATCCCACGATGGAGGACTACTTCATCGCCAAGCGCCGCCTGTTCGACAGCGGCCCCGAGGTGGCGGTGATCAACGTCGACGATCCCTATGGCGCCCGGCTCGCCGCCGGGCTCCCGGACGCGATCCGCGTCGGCATCGACGCGCCCGGCGCGCAGCTGCGCGCGACCGCCATCGCCAGCGACGCGACCGGCTCGACGTTCACGGCCGACGGCCTGACGCTGCGATCGCCGCTTCCCGGGCGCTTCAACGTCCTCAACGTGCTCGGCGCGGTCGCCGCGGTGCGCGCGCTCGGCGTCGACGACGCGACGATCGCCGCCGCCCTCCCGCACGCCGCGCGCGTGCCGGGACGCTTCGAGCCGGTCGACGAGGGCCAGCCCTTCGCCGTGCTCGTCGACTACGCGCACACACCGGACTCGCTGGAGAACGTCCTGCGCGCCGCGCGGCCGCTCACGACCGGGCGCGTGATCACGGTGTTCGGCGCCGGCGGCGACCGGGACCGCGCCAAGCGGCCGCTCATGGGCGCGGTCGTCCGGGAGCTGTCGGACGTCGCCATCGTCACCTCCGACAACCCGCGCAGCGAGGACCCCGAGGCCATCATCGCCGCGGTCCTCGAGGGCGCCGGCCCGCAGGCCGAGGCCGAGGTCGACCGCCGCGCCGCGATCCAGCGCGCGATCGGCATGGCCGCGCCGGGCGACATCGTCCTGATCGCCGGCAAGGGCCACGAGCAGGGTCAGGAGCTCGCGGGCGGGCGCACGGTCCCCTTCGACGACGTCACCGTCGCCCGGGAGGCGCTGCGTGCGCGACTGGTCGCCTGAGCGCGTGGCGCAGGCCGCGGGCGCGCGCCTCGCGGCGCCCGCGCCCCATGCCGCCGGCCCCGGGCGCGTCGTCATCGACTCGCGCGACGTCGGTCCCGGCGACCTGTTCGTCGGCCTCATCGGCGGCAACGTGGACGGCGGGCGCTTCGCCCCCCACGCGCTGAGCGCCGGCGCGTGGGGGGTGCTCGTCGGCGGCCGCCACGCCGAGGACGCGCGCTGCGCGCCGCCGGGCGTGCTCCTCGCCGCCGAGGACCCGCTCGCCGCGCTCGCGAGCCTGGCGACCGCCTGGCGGCGGGCGCTCGGCGCGCAGGTCATCGGGGTGACGGGCTCGACGGGGAAGACGTCGACGAAGGACATCCTGGCCGGGATGCTGGCCCCGCAGCGCCGCGTCGTCGCCACCGCGCAGAACCTGAACACCGAGATCGGCCTGCCGCTCACCGTCCTCGGCGCCCCGCCCGGCACCGAGGTGCTGGTCCTCGAGATGGCGATGCGCGGGGCCGGCCAGATCGCGGAGCTGACGGCGATCGCCGAGCCCGACGTCGGCGTGATCGTCAACGTGGGCCCGGTCCACCTGGAGCTGCTCGGCAGCATCGAGGCGATCGCCGCCACGAAGGCGGAGCTGATCGCCGGCCTGCGCCCCGGTGGCACCGCGGTGATCCCCGCCGGCGAGCGCCTGCTCGACGGCCACCGCCGCGACGACGTCCGCACCGTGACCTTCGGGCCCGGCGGCGACGTCGCCGAGCTGCCGCCCGGCGTGCGGCTGCCGTTCACCTCCGCGCACATGCGCGCGAACTCGCTTGCCGCGCTGGCCGCGGCGCGCGCCGTCGGCGTCGAGCCGGCGGGGGAGGTCCAGGTGGCGCTGTCGGACCTCCGGGGCCAGAAGATCGAGCTGCCGGGAGGCATCGTCGTCGTCAATGACTGCTACAACGCGAACCCGATGTCGATGCGCGCCGCACTCGACGACCTTGCCGCGTCCGCTCCCGGGCGGCGCGTCGCGGTCCTCGGGGACATGCTGGAGCTCGGGCCCGACGAGCGCGGGTTCCACGAGCGGATCGGCGCCCACGCGCGCGCGGCCGGCGTCGACGTGCTCGTGACCGTCGGGCCGCTGGCCGAGCACATCGGCGCCGGCTTCGGCGCTCAGGCACACGCCGCCCCGGACGCCCGTGCCGCCGCGG
>JAXDHC010000133.1:0-2925 GCA_034664705.1 Solirubrobacteraceae bacterium | reverse complement strand
GCGCAGTCCTCCGCGCCCCCCGGGATGCGCGAGTCGCTGCGCGCGCTGGCGCCGCGGCTCGCCGTCGTCGAGGTCGAGGACGTCGTGATGCAGCGCGGCCCGTACCGGCGCCGCTGCGCGCGTCCGCCCGCGGCGATCCGGCGCGCGGACCGCGGCCCGATGACGCGCGTCGCGTGCTCGAGGGCGCGCCGGAGCAGCCGCTGCGGCCGGCGAGTCGGCCGGCGCTCCGGTCGGGTGGCGGCTCACGACGCGGCGCAACCTACACTCGGCCGCCGTGACCCCCGCCCTCGCCGTCACCGGCCTGACGAAGCGCTACGGCGCCACGCACGCGCTGCGCGGCGTCGACCTCGAGGTGGGCGCCGGCGAGCTCGTGGGGCTGCTCGGCCCCAACGGCGCGGGCAAGTCGACGCTCGTCAAGATCGCGTGCGGCCTGGTGCGGCCGACGGGCGGCACCGCGCTCGTGTGCGGGCACCGCGCCGGATCCGCCGCGGCGCGGGGGGCGCTCGGCTACCTCGCCGAGCTCTTCCGCTTCCCGGGCTGGGCGACCGCCGACGAGCTCCTCGCCCTGCACCAGCGCCTCGCCGGCTCCTCCGGCGGCGCGGCCGAGCGCGCGGATCTCCTCGCCCTCGTCGGCCTCGCCGAAGCCCGCGGCCGGCGCGTCGAGACGATGTCGAAGGGGATGCAGCAGCGCCTGGGCATCGCGCAGGCGCTCGTCGGCGCACCGAAGCTGCTGCTCCTCGACGAGCCCACGAGCGCGCTCGACCCCGCGGGCCGGCGGACGGTGCGCGGGCTGCTCGCCGAGCTGCGCCGGCGCGGCGTCTCGGTGCTGCTCAACACGCACCTGCTGAGCGAGGTCGAGCAGGTGTGCGACCGGGTGGCGATCATCGACCAGGGCCTGGTGGTCGCCGCCGGGCGCCCGGACGAGCTCGCGCGGCCGCGCGGCGTCGAGGTGCAGACGGCCAACGGCGTCGAGCGCTACCGGACCGCGTCGCGGGAGGACGTCCCGGCGATCGTCGCGCGCCTCGTGGCCGCCGGGGAGCGCGTCTACGAGGTCCGCCTCGTACGCTCGACGCTCGAGGACGCCTACCTCGCGGCGGTCGACGCCGCGCCGGACGGCGGCGCCGCGGACGGCGCCGCGGACGGCGCGGCATGAGCGACGTCCTCGTCGTCGCGGCGTACGCGCTGCGGGAATCGCTGCGCCGCCGCGTCTTCGCCGTCGTCGTCGTCATCACGCTCGCCTTCGGCGGCCTGTACGCGTGGGGCACGAGCGAGCTCTTCAAGGACGTCTCGGGGTTCGGCGCCAACGAGTTCGGCCTGGACGCGACCGCGCTGGCCGGCGCCACGATCCTCGGCCTGGCGATGTTCGGGACCCTGTTCCTCGGCGTCGTGCTCGCGGTCTTCCTGACCCTCGGCGCGGTGCGCGGCGACGCCGAGCGCGGCCTGCTGCAGCCGCTCATCGTCCGCCCGCTCGGCCGGCGCCAGTACCTCGCCGGGCGCTTCCTCGCGGCGGCGTCGGTCGCGGCGGGCTACGTCGTGGTCGTCTACGCCGGCGCGGTCGTCGTGACCGGCGTGATCGGCGACTGGTGGCCGGACCAGCCGGTCGGCGCCGGCGTGCGGCTCGCGGCCGCGGTCGTCGTCGTGGCCGCGCTCGCACTGCTCGGCTCGATCCTCCTCTCGGCGACGGCGAACGGGATCGCGGTCCTCATGGTCTTCGGCGCCGGGCTGCTCGCCGGCCTGCTGGGCTCGATCGGCGACGCCCTGAACGCCGGGACGCTGCAGACGATCGCCAACACGTCCTCGTGGCTGCTGCCCTTCGAGGCGCTCTATCGCGACGCGCTGCGCGTGCTCGTCGCGGAGGTGCCGGGCGTCGCCGGCGCGATCATCCGCCTCGGTCCGCTCGGCGGCTCACACGACGCGGGACCCCTGCTCTGGCCGTACGTCGCCGGCTACCTGGCGCTCGTCGGCGCGGTGGCCGCCGTGGCGTTCGGGCGCAGCGACCTCTGAGGCAACCACAGTTGCCGCGACGGAGGTGTGCGCCCGGGCCGAGGGGGTACATGCTCGGCATGCTCCTCATCCTCGGGATCATCCTGCTCATCATCGCCATCGCCGGCGGCGCGATCATCCATCCGATCCTGTTCGCGCTGGCGATCGTCGCGATCGTGCTCTTCTTCATGGGCCGCTAGCCGGTCGCGCCGCCGCTCGCTGGGCCCGCAGCCGTCCGGGTAGTGCCGAGGGCATGCCCGGCCTCACGTTCTGGTTCGCCGCCTCCACCGAGGAGTTCCCGCCGTCGCAGATGCTCGAGCAGGCCCGCGCCGCCGAGCAGGCCGGCTTCGACGGCACCGCCTCGTCCGACCACTTCGCGCCGTGGTTCCCCGGCGGCCAGGGCAGCCAGGCGTGGGTGTTCCTCGCGGCCGCCGGGCAGCACACGAGCGGCCCGCTCGGCACGAGCGTCACGCCGATCGTCCACCACTACCACCCGGGCCTCGTCGCCCAGGCGTTCATGTCGCTCGAGGACCTCCACCCCGGCCGCGTCTTCCTCGGCGCGGGCTCCGGCGAGGCGCTGAACGAGGTCCCACTGGGGCTCGACTGGCCCTCGCCCGGCGAGCAGGTCGAGCGCCTCGAGCAGGGCCTCGAGGCGATCACGCGCCTGTGGGACGGCGAGACGGTGACCATGGACGCCGGGTGGTTCCGCCTCAAGGAGGCCAAGCTCTACACGCGGGCCAAGGCGCGCCCGAAGCTCTACGTGAGCGCGTTCGGCCCGAAGGCCGCCGCGGTGGCGGCCAAGCACGCCGACGGGCTGTGGACGCTCGGCGACCCCGAGACCGCGCCCGGCGTCATCGAGGCCTACCGCTCGGCCGGCGGCCGCGGCGAGATCATCTTCCAAGCCGGGTTCCACCTCGCCGGCGACGAGCAGGAGGCGATCGC
>JAXDHC010000132.1:0-11279 GCA_034664705.1 Solirubrobacteraceae bacterium | reverse complement strand
CTCCTGGCCGTGACCGCCGCGCTCGTCCTGCCGCGCCGCTATCTCGTCGTGCCCGCGCTGGTCGGCGCGCTGCTCGCGCTGCCGGTCGGCACGACCAAGCAGGCCTCGGGCGGGCGGGTCGTCGAGGAGCGCGAGACCGAGTACCAGTACGCGCGCGTGATCGAGCACGCGGACGGCGAGCGGTGGCTCGAGCTCAACGAGGGCCAGGGCATCCACTCGGTCTACCGCGACGACACGGTGCTCACGGGCAACGTGTGGGACGGGTACCTCGCGCTGCCGTTCAGCGTGCTCGGCCGCGCGCCGCGCAGCGTGGCGATCCTCGGCAACGGCGCGGGCACGACGGTGCGCGCCTACGGGGAGTACTTCCCGCAGACGGAGATCGACGCGGTCGAGATCGACCCCGAGCTCACCGAGATGGGACGGCGCTGGTTCGCGCTGCGCGACCGGCCGGGGCTGCGGCTCCACGCCGCCGACGCCCGGCCGTTCCTGCGCCGGACGCAGCGCCGGTACGAGGCGATCTTCGTGGACGCCTACCGCCAGCCGTACATCCCGTTCTACCTCACGACCGTGGAGTTCTTCCGCCTGGTCCGTGCGCGCCTGGCGCCCGGCGGCGTGGTCGTCGTCAACGCGGGCCATCCCGAGGGCTCGGACGAGCTCGAGCGCGTGCTCTCGGCGGGCGTGAAGGCGGTGATGCCGCACGTCGCGCGCCACCCGATCACCCGCTTCAACACGCTCATCGTCGGCGCCGGGACCCCGCCGAGCCCCGCCCTGCTCCACGCCACGACCGAGCGCCTGCCGGGCGAGCTGCGCCCGGTGTTCGCCGAGGCGGCGGTGGGACTCGGCCCCTCGTTGCCCGGGGGCCGGGCCTACACGGACGACCACGCGCCCGTGGAGTGGCTCATCGACCGCTCGATCGTCGAGTTCGCCGCGGGCGAGAGCCGCTGAGCCGCCGTTTGGGGTTCCCGCGCTGCGCGGTAGGTACCTCGCATGGAACGCGAAACCGAGTTCGAACGCCGGCAGGAGCAGGAGGCCGCCGCCGAGGCCGCGAGGATCGGCGGCGAGCCGGGCAAGGTGCCGGGCTACGACGACGACCCCACCAGCCCCGGGATCAGCGAGGACCCGGCGCGCCGTCCGGTCGAGGAGGCCGGTGGCGGTCAGGCCGAGGGCTTCGAGCAGGCGGAGGCCCAGCTGATCGACCGCGCGGAGAACCCCCGCGGGCCGTCGCCGCTCAAGGACCGCGAGGGCGTCTCGGAGGACGACCGGGCGGAGACGACGTACGGCGAGGCCGACGACGTCCGGACGTCCGAGGACGACCCGGATCGGGACGAGAACGCGGGGAACTGGTAGCCGCCGACTTCGTGGGCGGCGAAGTTGGCGGGCCGGTTACCCTTGCTCGGCGGCGCCGCTGGGGAGTGGTGTAATTGGCAGCACGGGGCACTTTGGCTGCTCAAGTAGGGGTTCAAGTCCCTTCTCCCCAGCCTGAGCTTTCCGTCCGGCAGGCGAACTAGTGTTCGCCCATGTCCCGTCCAGTTCGCTTCTCGGAGGACGCCGTGCGGGCGGCGGTCGCGGAGTCGTTCTCCTATGCGGAGGTGCTCCGCCGTCTCGGGATCCGGACGGCCGGCGGGAATCATCGGACCATCAGGAAGTACGTCGACGACGTGTGGGAGATCCCCACCGACCACTTCGACCCGCGTGCGGGGCGCGCGGCGGGACCGAGTCGCAGGGCCACCCCGCTGGCCGAGATCCTCGTCGAGCGGTCGACCTACCACCGCGGGCACCTGAAGCGGCGACTGCTCGCCGAGGGCATCAAGCAGCCCATGTGCGAGATGTGCGGCCAGGGTGAGGTGTGGCGCGGACAGCGCATGGCGCTGATCCTCGACCACGTCAACGGCGTCCACGACGACCACCGCCTCGAGAACCTGCGCATCCTGTGCCCGAACTGCAACGCGACGCTCGACACGCACTGCGGGCGCCACAACCGCCGCAAGCACGCGGATCGCATCTGCCCGGTGTGCGCGACCGCGTTCCGGCCGGCCAACGGCGGACAGCAATACTGCTCGTGGTCGTGCGGCGGGCGCGGCGAGCGCAGCCGCCGGGTGCAGCGGGCCCAGCGCCGCGTGGAGCGCCCGCCCTACGAGCAGCTGCTCGCGGAGATCCAGGAGGTGGGCTATCTCGCGGTCGGTCGCAAGTACGGCGTGACCGACAACGCCATTCGGAAGTGGCGCCGCGCGTACGAGGCCGAGCGGCGCGCCGCAGGATCGGGGCCACCCGCCGCCGCACGGCCTTCGTCCGGGCCGCCGCCGCTCTCCCCGGCGCCGCCCGACGACCGCGCGCGCGCCGAGCCTCCGCCCGCGACGGGACGTCCGACCGCGACCGCCGTCTAACCTGCGCCCCGTGACCGCCCCCACAGTCGTCATCCTGGCGGCCGGCCAGGGAACGCGCATGCGCTCGCGCACGCCGAAGATGCTGCACGACCTCTGCGGCCGGCCGATGATCGACTGGCCCGTCGCCGCGGCGCTCGACGCGGGCGCCGGCAGCGTCGTGGTCGTCGGCGGCCCGGACGGGGCGCTCGCGGGCCGGCTGCCCGACGGCGTGCAGCTCGCGGTGCAGCCCGAGCCGAACGGCACGGGCGGCGCGGTGCTCGCGGCTGCCGAGCACCTGGAGGGCGACGCGCCCGTGCTCGTCCTCAACGGCGATGTGCCGCTCGTCACGGCCGACGCGCTCGCCGGCCTCATCGAGATGCACGTCCGCACGCGCGCGGCCGCGACGCTCATGACGATGACCCTCGACGACCCGTCGGGCTACGGGCGCGTCGTGCGCGACGCCGACGGCGCGGTCCAGCGCGTCGTCGAGACCAAGCGCGCCGGCGACGCGACGCCGGAGGAGATGACGATCGCCGAGGTCAACGCGGGCATCTACGCGTTCGACGGCCCCGCGCTCCTCGACGCCCTGCGCCGCGTCGGCACCGAGAACGCCCAGGGCGAGGTCTACCTGCCCGCCGCGCTCGAGCTGCTCCGCGGCGCGGGCGCGCACGTGTCGGCGCATCAGGTGGACGACCCCGGGCTCCTCCTCGGCGCCAACGACCTGGTCGAGCTCGCGCGGGTGCGCGCGCTGGCGCAGCAGCGCATCCAGGAGGGCCACATGCGCGCGGGCGTGTCGATCATCGACCCGGCGAGCACGCTCATCGAGGTCGGCGTGACCATCGGGCCGGACACCGTCGTCGAGCCCTCCACGTTCCTGCGCGGCCGTACGGCCATCGGAGAGCGGTGCACGATCGGCCCCGCGACGACGGTCATCGACGCGACGCTCGGGGACGAGGTGTCGGTCGTGCACTCCTACCTGCAGGGCTGCGAGCTGCGTGACGGGGCGACGGTCGGCCCGTTCGCCTACCTGCGGCCGGGGGCGCTCCTGCGCGAGCGGGCGAAGGCGGGCACCTTCGTCGAGGTCAAGAACTCCGACATCGGCGAGGGCACGAAGGTCCCGCACCTGAGCTACGTCGGCGACACCGACGTCGGGCCGGGCACGAACCTCGGCGCGGCGACGATCACGGCGAACTACGACGGGCGCACGAAGCACCGCACGACCATCGGCGCGAACGTCCGCACGTCGGTCGACACCACGCTCGTCGCGCCCGTGACCGTCGGCGACGGGGCCTTCACCGGGGCGGGCTCCGTCATCACCGAGGACGTCCCGGCCGGGGCGCTCGGGATCGCCCGCGCCCGCCAGTCCAACGTCGAGGGCTACGCCGACCGCCGCACCTCCGGCGAGACGCAGTCGTCATGACCGGGTCGTAGACTCCGCGGTGTCGATGAGCGTCCAGACCGAGCCCGGAATGTCGACCAGCCTCGCGATCGACTACGACAAGCGGCTGATGCTGTTCTCGGGGCGTGCGAACCCCGGGCTGGCAGCGCGCATCGCCGACAAGCTCGGCGTCGATCTCGGCCCCATCACGCTCAAGACGTTCTCCAACGGCGAGGTCTACTGCCGCTACGAGGAGTCGATCCGCGGCGCCGACGTGTTCCTGATCCAGCCGCTCGCCGGGAACCCGATCACGGGCATCACCGCGAACGACGCGCTGATGGAGCTGCTGCTCATGATCGACGCCGCGGTGGGCGCCTCGGCGCACCGCGTCATCGCCGTCACGCCGTGGTTCGGCTACAGCCGCCAGGACAAGAAGTCCGCCCCGCGCGAGCCGATCAGCGCGCGGCTCGTCGCGCACATGCTCGAGGCCGCGGGCGCCGACCGCGTCGTGACGATGGACCTCCACGCCGGCCAGGTGCAGGGCTTCTTCAGCATCCCGGTGGACCACCTGACGGCGATCATGATGCTCACGCAGTACTTCGACGACCTCGGCCTGACCGACCTCGTCGTCGTCGCGCCGGACGCCGGCCGCGTGAAGCTCAACAAGAAGTTCGCCTCGAAGATCGGCGCCGAGCTCGCCATCCTCGACAAGGAGCGCCCGGCCCAGCAGGTCGCCGAGATCGGCTACGTCATCGGCGACGTGCGGGACAAGACCGCGATCATCGTCGACGACATGATCGACACCGCCGGCACGCTGAAGGCGGCGGCGCAGACGGTCCTCGACGAGGGCGCGGCGCGCGTCTACGCCGCGGCGACGCACCCCGTGCTGTCGGGCAACGCGTTCGAGAACCTCGCCTCGTCGGGCTTCGAGCAGGTCGTCGTCACCGACACGATCCCCCTGCGCGCCGGCGCGCCCGACGACATCCGCGTCCTCTCGACGGCGGACCTCCTCACCGACTCGATCCGCCGCATCTTCACCGACGACTCGGTGAGCGAGGTCTTCGGCGGCGAGAACCAGCTGTTCTGACGCGGCGCCCGGTCGCCGCGGGCGGTGCGCCGCGAGCGCCGCGAGCGCCCCGCTCGCCCGCCCTCCGACGATGACCTCCACCGCCGCGGCACTGCTCATGGACCGCCTCGGGCTCGGCGACGAGGAGCTCTGCCGCGTGCTCGACGTCGACCCGCTGGCGATCATCGCCGGCGACCTCGATCACCTGCCGCAGCTGCCGATCCTCCTCGCCCTCACGGAGGAGGCGGCGGAGCGGGTGGGGGAGGGCGTCCTGCGGCGCTGGTTCCGCGCCAGCGGGCCTGGCGGCCGGCCCGCCGATCACCTGCTCGCCCGCGACTTCGCCGCCTTCGAGGACGACCTCGCCACGCTGGCCGATCGCGGCTTCATCGTCCGTGGCCAATCAGGTCGCTAGAGCGACCCGATTGGCTTCGAGTCGTGTCGCTGGGGCCACACGACTCGGGCGTCAGGTGAGCTCGGGCCGCAGGTGGCGGACCGTGCGCAGCTGAGCGCCCAGCGACACGATCAGCCGAGCGGCTACCGGATCGCGCTCGCCGCCTCGCTCTTCTCCTGGCGCTTGTCGCCCGGCCAGAAGCCGGTGAGGTGGTAGAAGCCCTTCGCGCCGGCCCGGTCGATGGCCGCGCGGGTCAGGCGGAACGTCATGCCCTGCACGGCCGCCGCGCTGAGGACCTTCGGCCAGTCCGCCTCGAGCGTCGTCGGCTTCGGCGGCTCCTCCTTGTCGAAGAGCCCCCAGACGACGTTGAAGACCTTCTGGGCGACCAGGCCGGCGAGCAGGCCGAGAACGATTCCGAACGGCTTGTAGAGCAGCTTCATGGTGCGGGACCTCGTCGATCGTGAGTGGTGGCGCGCCCGCGTTGGACACACTGGCGCCCGACTTCCGCCGCTGGGACGATAATCATGGGTATCTCCACTGGGGACCATTCACAGTGGCGATACGCAGGATCAGGGAAACGGGGGTTCGATGGACGAGCGGTACGGCCGACGCGGTGAGGATGACCCCGACGAACTGCTGCGCCGCGCGCTGATCGATCCGGAGGCGTCCGTCGCCGTCGCGCTCAAGGTGAACGGGCTCGCGCTGACGGAGGCCCTCACGGTCGTCTTCCACGGCCGGGGGGGCCTGGGCCCGATCCAGACCTACGTCGCCCACGGTCCGCGCGGGGCGGGGTGCGAGATCTCCGCCGACCAGATGCTCCGCGTGCCGGTCGATCTCGACCTCGGTGACGCCGAGAGCCGCGACGAGGCCGAGGAGGCGTACGTCGAGCAGGCGCGGATCCTGCGCGACGCGCTCCTCGCGGCCGACACGGTGCTCGCGATCTGGCAGGAGCCGCTCGCCGACCTCACGGAGAGCCAGGTGGGGATCGACCGGTCGATCGACCTCGCCGTGCGGCTGCCCGCCCACCGCCTGATGCCCATCGCCCTCGTGGCCCCCGACCGCCATCTCACGGTCGCGCCGGTGTGCAGCGCGCGCACGCTCGCCGAGGGACGCCCGCCGATGGGCATCGCGTGCGCGCAGCAGGACGTGGCGCACGTCTACCCGCTGCCCGACGACCCCGAGCGCTGCCTCGAGGACTTCGCCGAGCGCGCGGCCGAGCACGCGCTGCGGATGGCCGAGCGCCTCGAGCACCAGGAGGCGTCCGTGCGCCGCTTCCTCGAGCTCAGCGGCGGCGACGACGCCGCCCCCGGGGCGTAGCGAGGCCGCGCCCCCGCCGCACCCCGGACGCCGCCACCGCCCGACCCGCCGGCGGTCCCGGCGCCTCGGCGCACTACGCTGCCCGCCCTTGCGCCGCCCCGCCGTCCTCATGCTCGCCGCCGCCGGCCTGGTCGCCTTCGTGGCGATCTCGCTCCTGCTCGCGCGCTGGCTGAGCACCGAGAACGAGGAGCGCGACGCCGTCTACGCGGTGCTCCAGGCCCAGGCCCGCGGCGACGCCCGCGGCGTGCTTGCGCGCCTCGACGGCTGCGTGCGCGACGGGCGCTGTGCGGCGGTCGTCGCGCGCAACGCCGCGCGGCTGCGGCGCCCCGGCGAGGTCAAGATCCTCGCCTACCGGTCGGCGACGGCGTACGCGCTCGCCGGCGCCGAGGGCCGCACGCGGGTGGCCTGGACCGTGGTCGACCGCGGGCTTCCCGTCGTCCAGTGCGTGGACGTCGAACGCGGGGGGAACGTACTGGCCGGTCGGACGATTACCCTGCGTCGCCTCAGCCTGCCGATCGGCGGCGAGAGTTCCTGTTGACCGTCGGCATGCGCTCGCCGCAACGCCGGCCCGAGTTCCGTGTTGGGGCCTTCCGCGATGCGCCTGACCAAGATCCTGCTCCTCTCCGCCGCCGCCCTCGCCGTGACGGCCGCGCCGACCGCCGCCCAGTCGGTCGTCTCGACCCCGAGCGCGAAGACGCTGTACAAGAACGGCCCGTCCGGGCGCTACCTCATGGACGGCCCCTGGCTGTTCCGCTTCGACAACCGCCAGAGCGGCCCCCAGCGCCAGACCACGACGGCGGGGTGGACGCGCGTCACGGTCCCGAACGCCTGGAACGCGACCGACGAGAGCGACGCCTCCTTCGGGGGCGCCGTCGGCTGGTACCGCAAGGACTTCAAGCTGCCGACGAACAGCCGCGAGGCCTCCTGGATCGTGCGCTTCGAGTCCGTCAACTACCGCTCGAAGGTGTGGCTCAACGGCCGTCCGATCGGGGCGAACCGCGGCGCGTACCTGCCGTTCGAGGTGCGCCTGCCGCGCTCGCTCGTCCGCCGCGGCAAGGTCAACCGGCTCGTGATCCGCGTCGACAGCCGCCGCCTGCCGACCGACTTCCCGCCGTCGGGCCTGTCGACGACGGGCGTCCCGACGGGCGGCTGGTGGAACTACGGCGGCCTGCTGCGCGAGGTCTACCTGCGCAAGGTCAACGACATCGACCTCAGCACCGTCGTCGTCCGGCCGAGCCTTCCGTGCGCGACGTGCGCGGCGACCGTGAACTACCGCGTCACGCTGCGCAACCACGGCACGCGCACGCGGCGGGTCACCGTCGCGGCGCGGTTCGGAACGCGCAGCCTCACCGTCGGGAGCGCGACCGTCGCGCCCGGCCGCTTCGCCCTCGTGACGCGGCAGATCCGCATCCCGCGCCCGCGGCTGTGGTCGCCGGACCGGCCGAACCTCTACAACGCGCCGCTGACCGTCCGCTCGGGCGGGACGACGCTGCAGCGCTACACGCTGCGCACCGGCATCCGCTCGATCAAGGTCGTCGGCGGGCGCCTGTTCCTCAACGGCCGCCCGCTCAACTTCCGCGGCGTGGCGATGCACGAGGACGACCGCCGCGTCGGCTTCGCCATCGACAACACGATCCGAGACCGCCAGCTCGGATGGGTGCGGGAGCTCGGCGCGACGATGATCCGCGGCCATTACCCCTTCCACCCGTACACGCAGGAGCGCGCGGACGAGCTGGGGATCATGCAGTGGTCCGAGGTGCCGGTGTACTCGGTCAAGACGCAGTACCTCAAGCAGAAGCTCGTGCGCCAGCTCGCCGCCCGCGAGCTCGAGACGAACATCGAGACGAACGGCAACCACCCGTCCGTCGTCGTCTGGTCGATCGGCAACGAGCTGAGCGCGCGGCCCGGCCCGGTCCAGGGCGACTACATCAAGCGCGCCGCCGCCTCGGCCAAGCGCCTGGACCCGACGCGCCCGGTCGGCTACGCCGTCGCGGGCTACCGCTCGGTGGGCTGCCAGCCGCGCTACGCCCCACTCGACGTGATCGGCATCAACGAGTACTTCGGCTGGTACCCCGGCCCCGGCGGGCAGATCGCCGACCGCACGCTGCTGCCGGAGTACCTGGACTCGGTGCGCGCCTGCTACCCCAACAAGGCGATCGTCGTCAGCGAATTCGGCGCCGAGGCCAACCGCGACGGCCCCGTCGAGGAGAAGGGCACGTTCGGCTTCCAGCAGGACTTCGTGAACTTCCACCTCGGCGTCTACGCGACGAAGCCGTGGCTGTCGGGCGCCATCTACTGGGCGCTCCAGGAGTTCCGCGTCCGGCCGCACTGGGACGGCAACAACCCGCGCCCGAACCCGCCGATCCACGAGAAGGGCCTCGTGACGTTCGACGGCGTGCGCAAGCCGGCGTTCTTCGACGCCCAGCGCCTCTACCGCGCGACGCCGCAGATCGGCGCGCCGCCGGCCGCCCGGTAGCCCCCGCGCGGACCGGGCGTCGCCGCCCGCGGGCCAACGGTGCCAAGCCCTCCGAGGACGACGCCCAAGGGCGTCGCCGCCGGCGCGCCGGAGGTGCCGCAAGCCTTCGAGGGCGACGCCCCGCTACCATCATCCGTCGCCCATGGCCTCTCAGCCCACCAAGCTCAATCTCACCCTCCGCGAGCCCGGCAGCTCCCGCGCCACGCGGCGCCTGCGCCGCGAAGGCCGCGTCCCCGGCGTCCTCTACGGCGGCGGCGACGAGCCCGTCTCGTTCCTCGTCGACGCGCGCGAGCTGCGCCACGCGCTCGCCGCCCGCGGCGCCGTCCTCGAGCTCACGCTCGACGGCACGACGTCGCCGGCCGTCCTCAAGGACTCCCAGCACCATCCCGTGCGCGGCGAGACGATGCACGTCGACTTCCTGCGGGTCCGCCTCGACCAGGCGATCCACGCGACGGTCGTCCTCGACCTCGTCGGCGCGGAGGACGCGCCCGGCGTGAAGGAGGGCGGCGTCCTCGAGCAGGTCACGCGCGAGGTCAACATCGAGGCGCTCCCGGGCGACATCCCCGAGGTCGTCGCGCACGACGTGTCGCAGATGCAGATCGGCGACACCGTCACGCTGTCCGCCGTGACGCCGCCGCGCGGCGTCACGCTCCTCGACGATCTCGACGAGACGGTCATCGCCAGCCTCGTGCCGCCGACGGTCGACGTCGACGCCGAGGAGGAGGGCATCGAGCAGGAGACCGAGCGGGTCGGCGAGGGCGCCGGCGAGCTCGAGGGCTCCGCGGCCGACGCGGACGCCGGCGACGTGCCGGCCGACGCCGGCGACGCGCAGACCGAGTAGCCCGGCCGCATGCGGCGCCTGCTCGGCGGCGGCTCGTCGGGCCCGGTCGACTGGCTGATCGCCGGCCTCGGCAACCCCGGCGAGCGCTACGCGCGCACGCCGCACAACGTCGGCTTCGCCGTCGCCGAGGCGCTCGCCTCGCGCTGGGAGCTCCCGCGACCGAAGCAGCGCTACGCCGGGCTCTTCACCGAGGGCCGCACGGGCCCCGGCGGACCGCGCGTGGCGATGCTCTGGCCGCAGACGTTCATGAACGAGGCCGGCCGCTCGGTCGGACCGGCGCGGGGCGCGCTGCACATCGAGGACCTCGGCCGGCTGCTCGTCGTCCACGACGAGATCGACCTGCCCTTCGGCGAGGTGCGCACGCGGATCGGCGGCGGGCTCGCCGGCCACAACGGCCTGAAGTCCCTGCGCCAGGGGCTCGGGTCGGCCGACTTCGCGCGCGTGCGCGTGGGCGTCGGGCGGCCGGACTCGACCGACCCCGACATCGTCGCCGGGTACGTGCTCGGCAAGTGGCGCCAGAGCGACGCCGAGGTGCGCGGCCTGGTGGACGCCGCGGCGGACGCCGCCGAGCGCATCGTGCTCGGCGAAACGGCGCTGTAGCGACGCCGCAGCGGACCGCGACCGGCGTCGCGGACGCCGCGGGGCGGGTCCTAGCCCGGCTGCTGCGGCTGGACCGGCGGGTCCGGCAGCTCGAGGTCGCGGGCCGACGCGGCGGCCTCGTTCTCGGCGCGGACGGCCGTCCAGATCTCCTCGCGGTAGACCGGCACCGACCGCGGCGCGCTGACGCCGATGCGGACGGTGTTGCCGGCGACCTCGACCACCTCGATGGTGATGTCGTCGCCGAGGACGATCTTCTGCCCGGCTCGCCGGGTCATCATGAGCATCGCGGTTCCTCCTTGGATTCCGTGTTCTCAGTTGTCCTGCTGCGGGGGGGCGCTCAGCCGACCGGCTGGGCGAACAGGGGCGCGCGGACGGGCGCGTCGTCGGCTTCGTTGATCACCTGGAAGGCGCGGCCGCGCGCCATGACGATCGGGGCGCGCAGGTTCGCCGTGAAGTCCTCCGGCGCCCCGCCGGCCCGGACGGTCACCAGGACGCGGGCCTGGGCCGGATCGCTGACGCCGATGCGCTCGGTCTCCGAGTCGGAGAGCGCGACCTCGTAGTCGGCGAAGAACCGCCACGGGTCCGTGACCGGCAGCGCGAGGTCCGGGTCCTCCATCGACTGGAGCCAGTAGAACGTGCCGTCGGGCGAGTGCGGGAGGAGCGCGTAGCGCGTCCCCGCCAGGCCGATGAGGCCGCTCGGGAACTCGAGGACGTCCTCGTCGGCGACCTCGACGTCGCCGAACCGCGTGCTCTTCAGGGTCTCGGTCATGGCTCTCCTTGCGTCGAGGCTAGCGGAGGAAGTCCAGCAGCGACGACTGCACCACGCGGGCGCCGGCGTTCAGCGCCG
>JAXDHC010000131.1:0-4254 GCA_034664705.1 Solirubrobacteraceae bacterium | reverse complement strand
CACGAACTCGGCGGGGCTGACGTCGCCCAGCCCGGCGGGGCGCCAGCGCAGCAGCGCCTCGGCGCCGGTGACCTCGCCGCCGTCCAGCGTCACGATCGGCTGGTAGACGACGTGCAGCTCGTCGTGGTCGAGCGCGCGCCGCAGGTGGCGCTCGAGCGACAGGCGGTTCGCGGCGATCTCGCGCATCGGGGCGGCGAACATGCGGATGCTGCCGCCCTGCTCCTCCTTGGCCGCGAAGAGCGCGAGGTCGGCGTTGCGCAGCGCCAGCTCGCCGGACTCCGCGTCGGCCAGCAGGGACGCCCCGGCGCTGACCGAGACCTCGGCCTCCTCCCCGTCGAAGCTGAACGGCGCTGCGCACGCGTCGAGCAGGCGCCGGCCGAGAGCGAGGGCCGAGGCCTCGTCGCCGACGCCCACCGCGAGGAGCACGAACTCGTCGCCGCCCAGGCGCGCCAGAACGTCGCCGTCGCGGGCGTGGCGGCGCAGGCGCCGCGCGATCATGGTCAGCAGGTGGTCGCCGGCGCGGTGGCCGAGGGAGTCGTTGATGAACTTGAAGCCGTCGACGTCGAGGACGTAGACCGCGCCGTCTCCGGGTGTGAGCGCGGCCATGCGCTGGTTCAGGAGCGTGCGGTTCGCCAGGCCCGTCAGCGGATCGTGGACGCTGCGGTGCGCGAACCGGTCGGTCGTCACGCGCAGCACGCCGTACAGGTAGCTGACGATCGCGGTGTTCACGATCATCGTCGCCACGCCGACGACGGCGAGCCCCCACAGATGACCGTGCGTCAGCACCTCGCCGGGCGCCTCGGCGACCACGGCGATCGCGCACCCGGCGATCACGACGAGGATGTGCGCCGCGCTGTCGGTTCGCGGGAGCGAGCATGCGGTCAGGGGCAGGAACCACAGGGCCAGCAGCGCGAAACCCGAGGACAGGCCGCCGCCCGCCCAGACCAGCGCGCTCATCTGCGCGATGCCGATCACGCTCGCCACGTTCATCTTGACGCGCGTGAACGGCGGGGGCGCCGGCAGGAGCAACGGCAGGTACAGCGGCGCGCCCAGGAGCGTCAGCGCCACCACGAGCGTCTCGTCGGCGTCCGGCGGATGCGGCACCACGAGCCAGATCGCGACGATGAGCACCTGGAGCGGCCAGCTGACGCCGAGCGCGCGGGCGATCACGGCGGACTGGCGCGCGGGCATGGTCGTCCGGTGAGCGTTCATGTCCGTCGCTGTCATCGGCAGGAGAGCCGGCCGGTCCACCCCGGCTGTGCGCCAGGGTGCGCCCGCGCCAACCGGGCGCGGTAGGGTCGATGGAGCGCCGCGCGAGACGACTGGAGGACGGATCGATGGCAACCGCCACGAGCGCCGTGTGGCCGGCCCTCCCGTACGACGAGTGGCGGCCGACGCAGCAGACGCTTCACCGCTTCACCCAGATGGTCGGCAAGGTCCGCATGTCGCTGATGCCGTTCCGCAACCACTGGTGGCACGTGACGCTCGCCGTCTCCGCGCACGGGGTCACCACGGGGCCGATGCCCTACGGCGACCTGACGGTGGAGATCGAGCTCGACGTCGTCGACCACCGGCTGCGCGTCTGGACGAGCGAGGGCCGCGCGGCGGGCTTCCCGCTGCGCGACCGGGTGCCCTGTGCGCGGTTCTACGCCGATCTGTCGGCCGCGCTGCGCGACGTCGGCGTCGACGTCCACGTGCCGACGACGCCGTTCGACCTCGGCGACAGCCCGGAGTTCCCCGAGGACACCGTGCACGACAGCTACGACGCCGAGGCGGTCGAGCGCTGGTGGCGGATCCTGCGCACGACCGACCAGGTGCTCGGGCGGTTCGCGTCGCGCTTCAACGGCAAGGCCAGTCCGACGCAGCTGTTCTGGCACGGCTTCGACCTCGCCCACGCGCGCTTCTCCGGCCGGCGCGCCCCGGCCATCGAGGGCGCGGACGCCGTGACCGCGGAGGCGTACTCCCACGAGGTCGTCGCGTTCGGGTGGTGGCCGGGCGACGAGCGGCGCACCCCGTACCCGGCGTTCTACTCATACACGGCCCCCGAGCCGGACGGCCTGCGCGACCAGCCCCTCGAGCCCGCCGACGCCGAGTGGCAGGACACGGGCAACGGCTCGCTGGCGGTCCTGCCGTACGACGCCGCGCGCAGCGCCCCGGATCCCGCGGCCGCCCTGCTGGGCTTCTACGAGAGCGCGTACCGGGCCGGGGCGGCCGCCGCGGGCTGGGACCGGCGGTCCTTCGCGACGCGCCACGCGCCGGCGGGCTGACGCCGACGTCGGCGGTCAGCCGTCGCCCAGCAGCTCCAGCAGCGACTCGGCGTGCTTGGTGACGAACGACGGCCCGACGCCCTTGATGGCCAGCAGCTCGGGCCCCGAGCGGGGCCGGCGGCGGACGATCTCGCGCAGGGTCGCGTCCGTGGCGACGGTGTACGCGGGCTTGCCGGCGGCGCGCTCGCGCCGCCACGCCTTCAGCGGCTCGAGCTCGGCGTCGGAGACCGGCGGCCCGTCGTCGGCCGGCGCGGTGGCGGCGCCCGAGCGACCGCGCTTCGGCGTCACCGTGATCTCCGGCAGCCAGTCCGGCGGGTCGTGCACGTCGCAGCAGCGGCCCTCCGGCGCGCCGGGCGTCGGGTCGCCGAAGTGGTCGAGCAGCTGGCGGCGGCGGCAGCGCTCGGCGCCGGTCGCGTAGCGCTCGATCGAGCGGTACGACTGCCAGCGGCGGTCGGTGGCCGCGCGGCACAGCTGTGCCACGCGGGCGCGGTCGAGATCCGCGCCGGAGAGCTCCACGCGGATGCGGCCGCCGGCGCCCGGCGCGAGCGTCAGCGCCCCGGCGCGCTCGGCGACGGCCAGGGCGATCCGGTCGCGGTCTTCGCCGGCGTCGAGCTCGCCGTCGCTGCCGCCCCGCGCGCGCAGCCGCCCGACGAGCGCGGCGACCTGCTCCACCGTCACCTCGGCCTCGTGGATGAAGCGCACCAGGCGCCCGAGGTCCGCGCGCGAGGCGAGCAGCACCGCGCGGGCCGGGCGCCCGTCGCGGCCGGCGCGGCCCGCCTCCTGGTAGTACGCCTCGAGGCTCGGGGGCAGCGCCCAGTGCCAGACGGAGCGGACGTCGGCCTTGTCGACGCCCATGCCGAAGGCGTTCGTCGCCACGACGACGTCGGCGTCGCCGCGCATGAAGGCGTCCTGGCGCGCCGAGCGCGTCTCGGCCGGGATGCCGGCGTGGTAGGCGGCGACCCGCAGGCCCTCGGCCGAGAGCAGCTCCGCGATCTCCTCGGTGCTCTTGCGCGTGCCGCAGTACACGACGGCGGGACGGTTCTCCTCCATCCCGAGCCCGGCGACGAGCGTCGCACGCTTGCGCGCGACCGAGCCCTCGCCGTCGAACGGGAGGACGTCGAAGGACAGGTTCTGCCGGTCGAAGCCCGAGCGGACCCGCTCGGGTTCGCGCAGCGCGAGCCGCGCGACGATCTCCTCGGCGACCTTCGGCGTCGCCGTGGCCGTGCACGCCATCACCGGCGGATGGCCGAGCTCGGCGATGATCGAGGCCAGGCGCAGGTAGTCGGGGCGGAAGTCGTGGCCCCACTCGCTCACGCAGTGCGCCTCGTCGACGACGAACAGCGCGATCGCCCGGCCCGCGAGCGCGGCGCGGAACGCGCCGGAGGCGAACCGCTCGGGGGCGGCGAAGCAGACCGTCGCCCGGCCGTCGCGGATCGCGTCCAGGGCGGCGCGGTTGGCCTCGCCGTCGCCGCCGGAGGCGAGCATGACGGCGGGGTGGCCGAGCGCGGTGAGCCGCGCGCACTGGTCGCGCATCAGGGCGATGAGCGGCGAGACGACCACCGTGAGGTCGTCGCCGGCCAGGGCCGGCAGCTGGTAGCAGAGGCTCTTGCCGCCGCCCGTCGGCATGACGACGAGCGCGTCGCGCCCGTCGAGCGCCGCCTGGACCGCGTCGCGCTGGCCGGGGCGGAACGTCGTGAGCCCGAGGAGGCGCAGGAGCTCCTCCGGCGTGGCCCCCGCGGGCGCCCGGCGCGCGGGCGGCGGCACCGGGGGCGCGGCGGTGGCGACCCGCTCCGCCGGCGGCGGGGGGACGGCGCGGCCCGGCTCGATCGCGTTCGCGCCGTCATCGTGCGCGCCGTCGTCGAGCGCCGTGACGGTGGCCTCCATCGCCGCGAGGTGGGCGAGCTCGGCGTCGTCGTCGGAGCCGCCGGACGCGAGGCCCGGCGCCGGCGCGCGCGCCGCCTCCACGCGCTCGGCGGCGAGGCGCGCG
>JAXDHC010000130.1:0-5272 GCA_034664705.1 Solirubrobacteraceae bacterium | reverse complement strand
CGCTTCGCCACGTTCGCGGTGCCCACGATCGCCGGCGAGCTCAAGCGCCACTTCCGCGACCGCGGCTGGATGCTGCGCGTGCCGCGCGACGTCCAGGAGCTCAGCGCCCGCGTCGCCCGCGCCCGTGTGACGCTCACCCGCGAGCTGGGCCGCGTCCCGACGGTGGCGGAGCTGGCGAACACGCTGGCCGTCGGCGTCGAGCAGGTGCTCGACGCGCTGTCCGCGGCGGACTCCTACCGGATGCTCTCGCTCGACGAGCCGCTGACCGACGGCTCGGGCGCGCTCGAGGCGATCGGCGGCGACGACAGCGGCTTCGAGCTCGCCGAGCACCGCGTGCTCCTGCGGCGCGGCATCGACGCGCTCGGCCCGCGCGAGCGCGAGATCCTGCGCCTGCGCTTCTACGAGGGACTCACCCAGCGCGAGATCGCGCGCGAGGTCGGCATCTCGCAGATGCACGTCTCGCGGCTGATCCGCCGCTCGGTCGACACGATGCGCGACTCGATCGCGCCGCCCGTGGCACGCGCGGCTTGAAGGCGGCCCTGCCCGGGCATACCCACGCCGCATGTCGACCGTGGGGGAGCACAGCAGGCGCGAGGAGCGCTCCGAGGACGAGCAGGAGCGCCTGAATCGGCAGATGATGGAGCTGCTCAACGAGCTGCGCGTGGCCATGCCCGGCGTGCAGGTGCTCTTCGGATTCCTGCTCACCGTGCCGTTCCAGCAGCGCTTCGCGCAGGTCACCGACTTCCAGCGGACCGTCTACTTCGCCACGCTTATCGCGGCGGCGGTCGCGACCGCGTTCCTCATCGCGCCCTCGGCCTACCACCGCGTCATGTTCGAGCAGCACGACAAGCCCACGATCATCCGCGTCGGGACGGTGCAGATGCTCGTCGGCCTCGGCGCGCTCGCCCTGGCCATGAACGGCGCGGTCCTGCTCGTCACCGACGTGCTGTTCGACGGCGGCACGGTGACCGTCACGGTGGCGGCGCTGGCGACCGTCTACTTCGCGCTGTGGTTCGGCTTCGGCCTCGTGCGCCGGGTGCAGAAGTGAGCTCCGTCGCGGCGGTCCTGGACATCGACGGCACGCTCGTCGACTCCAACTACTTCCACACGATCGCCTGGTACCGCGCCATGCGAGAGCACCGCCACACGCTGCCGATGTGGCGCATCCACCGCGCGATCGGCATGGGCGGCGACCAGATGATCGCCGCGCTCCTCGGCGACGAGGTCGAGGAGCGCGAGGGCGACGACATCCGCGACTCGGAGAAGGAGCGCTACGTCGAGCTCATCGACCAGGTGCAGCCGCTCGAGGGCGCCCGCGGGCTGATCGAGGATCTCAAGGACAGCGGCCACCGCGTCGTGCTCGCCAGCTCGGCCAAGCCCGAGGAGGTCGAGCACTACCTCGACCTGCTCGACGCCCGCGAGCTCGCCGACGCGTGGACGACGTCGGGCGACGTCGAGCGGACGAAGCCGGCGCCGGACCTCGTCAACGCCGCGCTCGAGAAGATCGGCGGCGGCCCGGCGGTGATGGTCGGCGACTCGGTCTACGACGCCGAGGCGGCGGGCAACGCCGGGATCGAGACGGTCGCCGTGCTGACCGGCGGCTTCTCCGACAGCGAGCTGCTGAAGGCCGGCGCCCGGATCGTGTTCGCCTCGATCGTCGAGCTGCGCGAGGGCTTGTCGTGGACGCCGCTCGGGTAGCCGTCAGGCATGAGCATCGCCGACAAGATTAGGGGCCGGTGATGGAGGTCCCGCAGCCGGCCGAGGCGCCGACGCCCGCCGTGCCGGAGCCCGCGGTCGTCCCGGACCCCGAGCCGGCGCCGCCCAGCGGCCCGCCCGGCAACCCGGACCCCGGCCCGGCGGTCCCCGACCCCGAGCCGCCCGACGCACCCTCGCCGGTCGAGCCGCCCCCGCCCGAGCCCGACGCGCCGCGCGAGGACCCGATCGACCCACCGTCCGCGCCGCAGACGGCGTAGGGCGGCGCGGCATGGCACGGGGCCGCCCCGCCGGTCGCCGCTACGTCGCCTTGCGTCCCACCGCCCGGGCGAGCTGCGCCTTGTTCATGCTCGAGCGACCCTCGATGCCGAGCTGCTTGGCCTGCGCGTAGAGCTCGTCGCGCGTGGGGCTGTCGCCGGAGCGCTGCCCGCCGCGGCGGCTGGGGGAGGGCCCGGTCGTCGACGACTTCGACCGCGTCCGCGACTCGCCGGAGCGGGCGCGCTCCTTGTTGACGGTGCGCGCGGCGATCTCCTCGGCCCGGTCCTCCGATGCCCCGCGGGACTTCGCCGAGTCCTTGACGTGCTCGTACTGTCGCGCGCGCTTGGTTCCCTTCTTGACGCCCCGGGGCGGCATGTCGGCTCCTTCCTGCGTCGTTGGTCGCCGGATGGGTACCCAGAGCGCGTGCGCGTCATGTTCTGCCTCTACCTCGCGGTGATCGCCGCCGGGCTGGCCTTCTACATCGCCGTCGGGCTCACGCACCACTGATGCGGCGCGCCGTGCGCGAGAACGGCCTGTCGGCCGTCTTCCTGGCGTTCTTCCTGCTGGCCGTCGCCGGCCAGGCATGGGCCGGCTGGCATGCCTTCAACGACGACGCGAGCGCCCACCACGAGAGCGCCATCTCGCTCGGGCGCTACCTGACGTCATCGAGCTTCGGCAACGCGCTGCTCGAGAACTGGCAGTCGGAGTACCTGCAGTTCACGCTCTACATCCTGCTCACGGTGTGGTTCGTGCAGCGCGGGTCGCCGGAGTCCAAGCCGCCCGGCGAGGCGGGGCCCGAGTCGGACGAGAAGCAGCTGATCGGCGAGCACGCGCCGCCGGATGCGCCGGGCTGGGCGCGCGTGCGCGGGTGGCGCACGTGGGTCTACTCGAACTCGCTCGTGATCCTCATGGTGGGCATCTGGCTGGCGTCGTGGTTCGGCCAGAGCGTGACCGGCTGGAGCGAGTACAACTCCCAGCAGATCACCCACCACCAGGCGACCGTCGACTGGCTGGGCTACCTGGGCACCGCCGACTTCTGGGAGGCGACGCTGCAGAACTGGCAGTCCGAGTTCCTCGCGGTCGGCTCGATGGCCGTGCTCTCGGTCTACCTGCGCCAGCGGGGCTCCCCGGAGAGCAAGCCGGTCGGAGCCCCGCACGAAGCGACGGGCACGCAGGGGTAGCTGCGCCCACGCGCCCGCGAAGGTCAGGCGATGCCCTCGGCCTCGTACTCGCGCAGGTACCCCTCGAAGAGCCGGCGGTGGCCCTCCTCGTCGCGCAGGATCGCGATGGCCATGTCGTTCGTCACCGGGTCGACCTCCTCGGTCGCCTGGATCAGCGCGTTGTAGTGCTCGATCGCGCCGGTCTCGGCCTCGATGACGCCCTTGATGACGTGCACGATGTCGGTCTGGTGGTCGGGCGGCTGCAGGTAGCTCTGCTCGGGCGTGAACTCGAGCGAACCGGGGACGACGCCGTAGAGCTCCTTGATGCGCGAGGCGAACTGCTGCGCGTGGCCGAGCTCCTCCTGGATGTCGGCCTGCAGCGACTCGACGATCTCCTGGGCGCGGACGCCGTCGGGGTTGATCGAGTTCGTGATGTAGCTCATCACCGTCTCGATCTCCATCCAGTAGGCCTTCTTGAGCATCTCGATGATGCGCTCGCGGGCCTCGCTGTTGTCGTCGGCCAGGATGCCCTGCGCGGCGGAGCGGATTGTCGCCATCGTGTCTCCTTCGGTTGCGGTCCTGCGGGCCACGCTACCCCCGGCCGCCCGGCGCGAATCAGCCGTCAGGCGGCGGCCATCGACGGTTTGCGCCGCCCGGCGGCCAGGTAGCCACACGGAAGGACCGAACACGACGAAGGAGCCCGGACATGGCCGGCAAGCTCGAAGGCAAGAAGATCGCGATCCTCGCCGCGGACGGCGTCGAGCAGGTGGAGCTCACCGAGCCGCGCAGGGCGATCGAGGAGGCGGGCGCCTCGACGGAGCTCGTCGGCCTCCAGGAGGGCGAGATCCTCGGCTTCAACCATCTCGACCACGGCGACACGTTCCCCGTCGACAAGGTCGTCGCGGACGCGAAGGTCGACGACTACGACGGCCTGCTCATCCCCGGCGGCGTCGCCAACGGCGACTTCCTCCGCGCCGACGAGGACGCCGTGAAGTTCGTGGCGCAATTCGCCGAGACGCACAAGCCGATCGCGTCGATATGCCACGGGCCGTGGATCCTCGTCGAGGCGGGCATCGTCAAGGGGCGCACGATCACCTCGTGGCCGTCGCTGAAGACCGACGTGCGCAACGCTGGCGGCACGTGGGTCGACGAGGAGGTCCACGTCGACCAGGGCCTCGTCACGAGCCGCAAGCCCGACGACATCCCCGCGTTCAGCGCGAAGGCGATCGAGGAGTTCTGCGAGGGCGCCCACGAGGACATGCCGCAGCCCGCGGGCTCGACGGCCTCATGACCACGGCGTAGCGGCGTCGCGGGACGCCGCGACGCAATTCCCCCTGCGCCCGACTGCACGGCCGGGCGCATGGGGGATACTGGATCGCATGGCTCGCTCGATCTGGACTGGCGCCATCAGCTTCGGGCTGGTGACCGTGCCCGTGAAGCTCTACAGCGCCGTCAGTCGCAAGACGGTCCGCTTCCATCAGCTCAACGGCCCGACCGGGGTGCGCATCCAGCAGAAGCGCGTCGATCCCTCGACGGGCGACGAGGTCCGCTACGAGGACATCGTCAAGGGCTTCGAGATCGGGCCCGACCGCTACGTCATCCTCCAGCCCGACGAGCTCGAGTCGCTGGATCCGCGCAAGACGAAGACGATCGAGATCGAGGATTTCGTCGACCTCTCGGACATCGACCCGATCCTCTACGACCACCCGTACTACCTCGCGCCCGGGACCGGCGGCGCCAAGCCGTACCGACTGCTGCTCGAGGCGATGCGCGAGACCGGCCGCGTCGCGATCGCGACGGTCGTCATCCGCTCCAACCAGCAGCTAGTCGCGGTGCGCCCGATCGGCGACCACGCGCTCGGCATGGCGACGATGGTCTTCCCCGACGAGGTCATCGACGCCGACACGATCGACGAGATCACGGCCGTCGAGGACATCGAGATCAACGCGCGCGAGCTCGCGATCGCCGAGCAGCTCGTCGAGTCGCTGGCCGCGGACTTCGATCCCGACAAGTACCGCGACAGCTATCGCGAGGAGGTGCTCGCGCTCGTCGAGCGCAAGGCAGCCGGCGAGCAGATCGCCGTGCAGCCCGCCGCCGAGGAGGAGGACGTGCCGGTCCCCGACCTCATGTCCGCGCTGAAG
>JAXDHC010000129.1:0-4655 GCA_034664705.1 Solirubrobacteraceae bacterium | reverse complement strand
GCCGCGGATCGAGGCGTGGCTCGTCGACCAGGTCGGCGACGCGGCGTGGCCGAGCGGGCACGCGACGGCCGCGATGACGCTCGCGCTGTGCGCGGTGCTCGTCGCGCCGCCGGCGATGCGCGCCGTCACGGCGCTCGCGGGCGGCGCGTTCGCCGCCGCCGTCGGCTACTCCGTGATCGTGCTCGCCTGGCACTACCCCTCCGACGTGCTCGGCGGCTTCCTCGTGGCGGGCGCGTGGGCGGCGCTCGCCGTCGCGGTGCTGCGGGTCGTCGAGAAGCGGCCGGCCGCCGAGCCCACGGCAGCGGTGTCGCCGGCGCTTGTCGGCGCCGGCGTGGCCGCCGCGGCGGCCGCGCTCATGCTCGCGCTGCTCGCCCTGCCGCGCGAGACGGTCGCCTTCTACGCGTCAGAGCGCCCGACGCTGATCGCCGGGGCGCTCGTCATCGCTGCGCTGGCCGGGGCGCTGTCGGCCGGCCTGGCCCGCGCCGCGTAGGCGCGCCCCGGCCGGCCGGCCCGCAGGCGCGGCGGTTCAGCTCCCTCGCTCGGAGGGGGAGAGCTGGCCCGCCATGGCCCGGACGAGCGACTGCATGCCGGCCTCCTCGAGGCGGCGCTGGCGGCGCTGGCGCAGGGCGGCGCGGACGCCGCTCTCGGGCAGCGGCGGCGGCACGTCGGACGTCGACGGTCGCGAGGTCGTCTCGGACGGCTTGCGCGGTCTCACCAGCTGGGCCCCCATCCGCCTCCTGTCATCAGTGCAGTCGCGGACGAGGAGGCGTTCGAAGTCCGCGAGCGAGCGGCGAGTATCTCCGCCCGACATGGCGAACGCAAGACGAATGGTGAACAAATCCTCATCAACCCGGCCGCCGGCGGCGATGGCGCCGGCCGAGGTCTCCCGCTGCGCGTGCGCCAAGCCCCGATGCAGCGCCGACGCGCCACTTTCTGCGCGCGCAACGAGGACGGGCGTGCGTGGGTCGCGGTGCCGATGTCCGCGGCTGCCTAGGCATCGCGCGCCCGATCGGCGTCGCGCCGCATGAGCGCGGCGGCGACGGCCGCCGCGGTCGCGCCGGCGTCGTCGAGCACCGCCGGCACGCCGAGGTGGGCGACCAGCGCCGCCGCGGCCCGCTCGCCCGGCGTCGCGCCCGCGATGAGCCGCGCGCGCAGGTCGAGCTCGATGCCCGCCGCCAGCGCGGCCGCCGCCGCGGCCGCCGGGCCGTGGAACGCGAAGCCGAGGCCACGCTCGCCGGCGCCGAGCGCCACGCCGCACAGGACGGCGATCGGCCCGGTGCCCAGGCGGCGCAGCGCGCCGAGCGGGCCGTTGATCTGCGGGCCGTGGAGGGCGAGCGCGCGGGCGGCGTCGGGCGCGGTGTCCGCGAGGGCCCGGCCGGTCAGGTGCGCGGCGAGGGCGATCGCGGCACGGGCGTCGCCGGTCGCGGGCGCGGCGCCGACGAGGACGGCGATCGCGTCGGCCGCCGCGCGCGCGGCCAGCTCGCGACCGGTGTCGACCGCGAGGGCGACCTCGCCGACCGTCATCGCGGGGCCGGCCGTGGGGTCGCGGCTCGTCACCGGAGCCGCGATCCGGACGACGCCGTCGGCCGCGGCGCCGGGCTCGGGCCCGACGCAGACGAGCCGGGACGACGCGGGGCCCTCGGCGCCCGCCACGCCGGCGAGCCAGACGGCGACATCGCCGAGCCCGTCGGCGAGAGCCGCCGCGCGGGCGCGCTCGTCGACGGGGACGATCGGGATCGGCGGCCGGCGGCGGTGCTCGCCTACCGGTAGCGCCCCGGCTCCCACAGCGGCTCCTCGCCGCCGTTCGCGCCGCGGCTGAGGATGAAGAGGAGGTCCGAGAGGCGGTTGAGGTACCGCACGACCTCGGGGTTCGCGTCCTCCACGAGCAGGGCGCGGCGTTCGGCGCGCCGGCAGACCGTGCGGCAGACGTGCAGGTGCGCGGCGGCGCGCGTGCCGCCGGGGAGCACGAAGGACCGCAGCGGCTGCAGCGTGGCGTTGACCTCGTCGCACGCCGCCTCGAGCCACCCGACCTGCTCGGCGGCGAGGCGCAGGCGCTCGCGCTCGCCGCCGGGCGGCACGGAGAGGTCCGCGCCCACGTCGAAGAGGTCGTTCTGGATGCGCCGCAGCCAGTCGGCGTACGGCTCCGGGAGGCCCTCGGCGGTGAGGGCCAGGCCGATCTGCGCGTTGAGCTCGTCGACCACCCCGTAGGCCTCGATGCGCGGATGCGTCTTCGGCACGCGGCTCATGTCGCCGAGGTGCGTGTCGCCGCCGTCACCGAGGCGCGTGTAGATCCTCGAGAGGTTCACGGTCATGGCGTGGCCAAGGTACCATTCCCCCCGTTCAGGGTCGGTGGTCAAGGGAAGCCGGTGCGAATCCGGCGCGGACCCGCCACTGTCACCGGGGACGCCCCCCGCTCGAGCGCCGCGACGCCCGAGCCACTGGACCGCCCACGCGGTCCGGGAAGGCGCGGGGCGGTAGGCCCGGAAGCCAGGAGACCTGCCCCCGACCGAATGCTCACAACGCCCTCGTGGAAGGGGTGGCTCCATGGCAAGACGACTTCTGGGCCTTTCGGCCGTGGCCCTCGCGATCGCTGTACTCCCGGTGACGCCTGCGTTCGCCGGACCGACGGTGACCGTTCGCGTGGAGGGCCAGAGCGCGACGCTGCTCGCGCCGACGCGCGTGACGCTCGGCGACACGCCCGTCGTCCTCGCCGACGCGACCTGCCCGGCCAACA
The DNA here is from genome assembly GCA_034664705.1 of Solirubrobacteraceae bacterium. GTDB lineage: Bacteria > Actinomycetota > Thermoleophilia > Solirubrobacterales > Solirubrobacteraceae > JAOPZW01. The sequence goes on along the minus strand of JAXDHC010000129.1, from coordinate 1,921 downwards.
GCGCCGCCGCGGCGCTCGATCTGGCCACCCGCGGGAACTGGGACCGGGCGCAGTTCACGTCGACGATCCTCGGCGAGAGCCACACCTTCGCCGCGAGCGACTACTGGGCCGAATGGGTCAACAACCGCTTCGGCGGCGGCATCTGCACCGACCTGCTCAACGAGGGCGACGAGCTGCTCATGCTCGTCGACGTGTCCGATGCCTCGTTCAGCCCGACGGTGTTCCCGCTCGTGGTCAGCGGCGTTCCGGCCGCGGCCGCGCCGGGCACGCCGTTCACCGTGACGGTCACCCAGTTCCGCACGGCGGGCACACCGGGCACGTCGACCGCCGAGCCGGCCGCCGGAGTCGGCGTGACGGCCGGTGGAGTCACCGCCATGACGGGACCCGACGGCCGCGCGACGCTCACCGTGTCGTCCGCCGGCGCCACCACGCTTCGAGCCGTTCGCGGCGGCGCACGGTCGGTCATCGTGCCCCTGTGTCTCACCAACGGCGCCGACGGCGCCTGCGGCACGACCGCCGCCGCCCCGGGCGGCGCGCAGACGGGCGCCCAGACGGGCGCGCCGTCCGGCGCTCCGTCCACGGCCGCCGGCACGCAGGGCCTCGCCGGCCTGACGGTCGGCTCGGTCGATCGCACCGCGCCTCACGCGCGTCTCCTCGCGCCGCTCGACGGCAAGCGCTACCGCCACGCCGTGTTCTCGCCGCGGGCGCTGCGCATCGCCGTCGCCGAGAGCGGCTCGGGCGTCCTCAACGTGAAGCTCCGCCTCACGCGCCGCCTCGGCGACCGCTGCTGGTCCTACAGCGGAAGCAGCGAGCGGTTCATCGGGCAGCGCTGCGGGCGCGGGTTCTTCTTCAAGGTGGCCGATACGCCGACCGTGGACTACCTGCTGCCCGAGAAGCTCCCGCGCGGCGAGTACGTGCTCGACGTCAAGGCCACCGACAAGGCGTTCAACCGGGACACCGTGCGGCAGCGAGGCCGCAACCGTGTCGTCTTCGAGGTTCGCTAGATCGATCGCGGCGCTGCCGGCGCTCCTCGCGTCGGCGGCGCTGGTGGCCGGCTGTGGCGCCGGGCCGGGGGAGTCCCCGGCCGGCACGCGGCTGACCGTGACGCAGGACTTCGGCTCGCGCGAGGTGCGCGAGCTGGACGCGCCGAAGGTCGGCGGCCAAGAGACGGTGATGCGCCTGCTGCAGCGCAACGCGACGGTGAAGACGCGCTTCGGCGGCGGCTTCGTCCAGAGCATCGACGGGATCGCCGGCGGGCGGCGCGGCGCCCGGCCGCTGGACTGGTTCTACTACGTCAACGGGGTCGAGGCCTCGGAGGGCGCGAACGCCACGCGCGTGCATCCGGGCGACCGCGTCTGGTGGGACCGCCACGACTGGGGCGCGGCGATGCGGATCCCCGCGGTCGTCGGGTCGTTCCCGACGCCGTTCGTGGCGGGCATCGGCGGGCGGCGCCTGCCGGTGCGGATCGAGTGCGTCGACCCGCGCTCGGCGCCGTGCGACCAGGTCGGGCGCCGGCTGACCGATCTCGGCGTCCCGGCGGCGCACGGGGGGCTGGGGCGCTCGGCGACCGAGCAGACGCTGCGCGTGCTCGTCGGCCCGTGGTCGACGCTGCGCGTCGACCCCGGGCTCGCGCGCCTCGAGCGCGGGCCGGGGGCGAGCGGCGTCTTCGCGCGGCCCAGCCGTGACGGTCGCGAGATCCGCACGCTCGACACGCGCGGGCGCACGGTGCGCACGCTCGGCCCCGGCACCGGGCTGGTCGCCGCCACCCGTGACGGCGAGGCGCCGCCGGTGTGGGCCGTGACCGGCACGGATGCCGCGGGCGTGGCGGCGGCCGCGGGCGCGTTCACCGAACGGGCGCTGGCCCGCCGCTTCGCCGTTGCCGTGGCCGGCGGGCGCCCGGTCGCGCTGCCGGAGGCGCCCG
>JAXDHC010000128.1:0-2565 GCA_034664705.1 Solirubrobacteraceae bacterium | reverse complement strand
CGTAGCGCATGTCGGCGAAGGCGTTGACCGCCATGCCGTCACGCGAGAAGCCCTCGCGCTCGAGGTCCTCGACCACGTGCTCGTAGACCGTCGAGAACTCCTCCGCGAGCCGTCCGGGGTCGAGCGCGTCCTCGCGCTGGACCGACGTGATGACGCGGTCCGAGCGCACGTCGGTCGAGAGCAGGCCCTCGGCCGAGGTCACGCCCGGCGACGGCGGGACGATGACCGTCTTGATGTTCAGCGACTCGGCGACGAGGCACGCGTTCAGGCCGCCGGCGCCGCCGAAGGCCATGAGGGCGTAGTCGCGCGGGTCGCGCCCGCGCTTGACGGACACGACGTTGATGCCCTGGCCGATGTTCGTCGTGGCGAGGTCGAGGATGCCGGTGGCCGCCTCGTCGACGCTCATGCCGAGCGGGGTGGCGACATGCTCCTCGATCGCCGCACGTGCGGCGTCGACGTCCAGCGTGATGTCGCCGCCGAGGAGGTAGGGCGACACGCGGCCGAGCACGATGTGCGCGTCCGTGAGCGCCGGCTCGGTGCCGCCGCGGCCGTAGCAGACGGGCCCCGGCACGGCGCCCGCGCTCTGCGGTCCGACGCGGAGGCTGCGGCCGGCCGCCAGCCAGGCGATCGAGCCGCCGCCGGCGCCGACCGTGTGCATGTCGATCATCGGCGTCTTGATGTCGAAGACGTCGATGCGGCCCTCGGTGAGCATGTGCGGGGTGCCCTTGTCGATCAGGCAGATGTCGGTGGACGTGCCGCCGATGTCGATCGTGATCAGGTTCGGGCGGCCGGCCGCCTCGCCGTAGTAGGCGGCGGTCACGACGCCGGCCGCCGGGCCCGACAGCACCGCGGAGATCGGCTGCGGCGCCATCTCCTTGGCGCGGATGATGCCGCCGCTGGACTTCATGACGTAGAGGCGCGCCTCGACGCCGTCGTCGGCCAGGCGGCCCTCGAGACCGGCGACGTACTTGGAGACGAGCGGCATGAGGCCCGTGTTCAGGCACGTGCTGAGCGTGCGCTCGTACTCGCGGTACTCGCGGATGACGTCCGACGAGATCGAGACGAAGCACTCGGGGTGCTCCTCGAGGACGAGCTCGCGGGCGCGCTGCTCGTGCTCGGGGTTGCGGTAGGAGTGGATGAACGACACGGCGACCGCGTCGATGCCCATGTCCTTGTACTGACGGGCGACCTCGCGCACGCGGTCCTCGTCGAGCGGCGTCTGCTCCTCGCCGGTGTACAGCAGGCGACCGCCGGCCTCGCGCACCATCTCGAGCGGCACGACGCGCGTGGGCTTCAGCCACCACGTGATGTCGCCGAAGTCGCCGGGCACCGTCTGCCGGGCGACCTCGAGCATCTCTCGGTAGCCCTCGGTCACGATCAGGCCCATCCGGGCGTACTTCGACTCGAGGATCGCGTTCGTCGCGACCGTCGTCCCGTGGCTGATGAACGACACCTCGCTCGGCGCGACGCCGATGTCGTCGAGCAGTTCCTTGATCCCGACGCTGAACGCCCGCGACGGATCGTCCGGCGTGGATGAGGTCTTGCGGACGTGCCGCACCCCCGTGGACTCGTCAACCGCCACCACATCGGTGAACGTGCCGCCGGTGTCCACTCCGATCCGCCACGACATAGCGCTCCTCTCGTCCCGTGGGAGCCACGCATCGCCCTCGGGCCGGCGCTTCCCACGTCAGTTGGGTTTTTGCTCCCTGTCGGGTCGCCGGAACGATGCACGCTGCGGGACCCGGCGGCAGTTCTATCAGGGAAGAACCTTGTGGGGCAAGAGTCCGACTTTGGACTGCCGGTCCTTTTCGCGCTCGCTTAGACTCGGCCGCATGGCGTCATCCCCCGCTCCGTCGTCGCTCCCGCTGCACGGCCTCCTCGTCGTCGCGCTCGAGCATGCGGTCGCCGCGCCGCTCGCCACGCGGCACCTCGCCGACCAGGGCGCGCGGGTCATCAAGATCGAGCGGCCGGGCACGGGCGACTTCGCCCGCGACTACGACGGCGTGGTCAACGGGACGTCGGCCTACTTCGCGTGGCTGAACCGCAGCAAGGAGAGCGTCGCGTGCGACCTCAAGGAGCCCGCGGACCGCGCGCTCGTCGAGCGGCTGCTCGAGCGCGCCGACGTCTTCGTGCAGAACCTCGCGCCCGGGGCGGCCGCGCGCCTCGGCCTCGGCGCCGAGCAGGTCGTCGAGCGCCATCCGCGGGTGGTCGCGTGCGACCTCTCCGGCTACGGGTCAAGCGGCCCCTACACCGACAAGAAGGCCTACGACCTGCTCATCCAGTGCGAGGCGGGCCTCGTCTCGGTGACCGGGGTCCCCGAGGCCCCGGCGAAGGCCGGCATCTCGGTCGCCGACATCTCCGGCGGCATGTACGCCTACTCGGGGATCCTGACGGGCCTCTACGAGCGCGAGCGCACCGGGCGCGGCACGGCCCTGGAGGTGTCGCTCTTCGACGGGCTGGCCGAGTGGATGTCGCACCCCTGGTACGTCGCGCGCTACGGCGGCGCGCCGCCGCCGCGCACCGGGGCCGCCCACGCGGCCGTCGCGCCCTACGGGCCGTTCGCGA
>JAXDHC010000127.1:0-5057 GCA_034664705.1 Solirubrobacteraceae bacterium | reverse complement strand
TCGGGGTCGGTGCGCGCGACGAGCATGCACCACTTCGCGTGGTGGGCGAGCGTCGTCCAGACCTTCTGGCCGGTGACGACCCACTCGTCGCCGTCGCGCACCGCGCGCGTCTTCAGCGAGGCGAGGTCCGATCCGGCCTCGGGCTCGGAGAACCCCTGGCACCAGATCTCGCGCGCGCTGAGGATCGGCTCGAGGTAGCGGCGCTTCTGCTCCTCGGTGCCGTGGGCGATGACCGTCGGCCCGCCCATCGCCAGGCCGAGGATGTTCGCCGCGCTCGGCGCCCGGGCGCGGGCGAGCTCCTCGTTGTAGATGGCCTGCTCCACGAGCGTCGCGCCGCGGCCGCCGTACGCCTCCGGCCACGACACGCCGGCCAGGCCGGCCTCGTGCAGCGTCAGCTGCCAGTCGCGGCGGAACTGGAAGCCCGCGACGTCCCCCTCCGGCTCGGGGCCCGGGTGGTTGGCCTGAAGCCAGTCCCGGAGCTCATCGCGGAAGGCCTGCTCCTGCGGCGACGCGGTCAGGTCCACGAGGCGGGCACTCTACCGCCCGCGGGAGGGCGCTCGCGTCAGTGCGGGATCGACCAGCCGCCGTCGACGCGCAGCGACGTTCCGGTCACGTAGGCGGCCTCGTCGGAGGCGAGGTAGACCGCGGCGTGCGCGATGTCGTCGGGCTCGCCGAGCCGCCCGAGGGGCACGAGCCGGCGGAACGCGTCCCGGCCCGCCTCCGCATCGCGCCCGCCCCAGGTGAAGACCTGCTCGGTGAGGGCGGTCTCGATGGTGCCCGGTTCGATGGCGTTGCAGCGGATGCCGTACCCCTTGCGGGCGCAGTGGAGCGCGATCGACTCCGTGAGCTGGCTGACGCCCGCCTTCGCCGCGCCGTACGGCGTCACGTGGGGCGTAGCGATCCGCGCCGCCACCGAGGAGATGTTCACGATCGAGCCGCCGCCGCCCGCGCGCAGCGCCGGGATCGCCTCGCGGCACCCGAGCATCACGCCGTCGAGGTTGACGCGGAAGATCGCCCGCCACTCGTCGAGGGAGACGCGCTCGGGGTCCTGCGGCGCCCCGCTCCCCGCGATGCCGGCGCCGTTGACGAGCACGTCGAGCCGCCCGTGCGCGGTCACGGTGCCGGCCACGACGCGCTCCCAGCTCGCCTCGTCGGCGACGTCGTGGTGCTCGGCGGTGGCCGGCACGCCCAGCTCGGCCGCCGCCGCGGTGGCGCCGTCGCGGTCGATGTCCGCGACGACGACGACGGCGCCCGCCTCGGCGAAGCGCGCGGCGATGGCGCGCCCGATGCCCGAGGCGGCGCCGGTGACGATCGCCACCTTGCCCACGAGGCGCCCGGCGGCGCCGGCGGGCCCGCCGGAGGGCACGGGGGTGTTCGGACCAGTCGGTATGTCTGTCAGCCTATCCCGAGCCCACCGCCGTCCGGCGAGCGGCGTCCCGTTTGCGTTCCGACCGGTTGGTTTGTAGAATCGCGGCCCGATGAGCGGCCGTCCTCGAACGCCAGGGAGGTGGAAGCGCTGCGCGACGTCTACGTCTCCGGGGCCGGGATGACGCGGTTCGGGCGCCAGCCCGACCGCTCGCTGAAGCACCTCACCGCCGAGGCCGTCGAGCAGGCGCTCGACGACGCCGGCGTGGGTCCCGGGACCGTGGAGGCGGCGTACTTCGCCAACGCGATCGGCGGCTCGATGACCGGCCAGGAGATGGTCGCCGGCCAGGTCGCCCTGCGTCCGCTCGGCATCGACGGGATCGCCGTCCACAACGTGGAGAACGCCTGCGCATCGGCGTCGACCGCGATGCACCTCGGATGGCAGGCCGTCGCGAGCGGCGCCGCCGATGTCGTGCTGTGCGTCGGCGCCGAGCGGATGAGCCACCCCGAGAAGGGCCGCGCGCTCCTCGCCATCGGCGGCGCCGTGGACGTCGACGACGTGTTCGGCCCCGCCGGCCCGCAGGCCGGCGGGCGCTCCTACTTCATGGACCTCTACGCCGGCCAGGCCCAGGCCCGCCTCGACGCCGGGACCTCCGCCCGCGAGGACTTCGCCGCCGTCGCCGCCAAGAACCGCCGCCACGGCGCCCTGAACCCGCGCGCCCAGTACGGCCGGGCGATGACCGTCGAGGACGTGCTCGCCGCCCGCGAGATCGTCTGGCCGCTCACGCTGCCCATGTGCTCGCCGGTGTCCGACGGCGCGGCCGCCGTCGTGCTGACGGCCGGCGACGCCGCCGTGGGCGGCCCGTCGCCGCGGGTGCGGGTCGCCGCCTCCGTCGTCACCTCCGGGTCGAGCTCGGCCGGGAGCGACGCCACGGCGCGCGCGAGCCGCCGCGCCTACGAGCGCGCCGCGATCGGGCCCGAGGACCTCGACCTCGTCGAGTGCCACGACGCCGCCGCCCCGGCGGAGATCTCCCTGTACGAGTCGCTCGGGCTCGCGCACCCGGGCGAGGGGGTGCGCCTGATCCGCGAGGGCGCGACGGAGCTCGGCGGTCGCCTGCCGGTCAACACGAGCGGCGGCCTGCTGTCCAAGGGCCACCCGATCGGCGCGACCGGCCTTGCCCAGGTCCACGAGACGGTCACCCAGCTGCGCGGCCGGGCCGGGGCGCGGCAGGTCGCCGGCGCGCGCTGGGCGCTCACCCAGAACGGCGGCGGCTGGATCGACGGCGACAACGCCGCGGTCGCGGTCCACATCCTCGAGCGGTCCCAGCGATGAGCGCCGGGTCCTCCTCCGCGACGGCGCTCGACGGCGCCCGCCTGGACCTCGCGCTGGCGCTGCACGAGCAGATGGTGCGCATCCGGCGCTTCGAGGAGCGCGTCGCCGAGCTCTTCGCCGCCGGCGAGCTGCCCGGCTTCGTCCACCTCAGCATCGGCCAGGAGTCCGTGGCGGTCGGCGTCATCGACCTCCTGCGCGAGAGCGACTACATCACGGCCACCCATCGCGGCCACGGCCACATCATCGCCAAGGGCGCGCGCTTCCACCCGATGATCGCCGAGCTCATGGGCCGCGCCACGGGCTACTGCCGCGGCAAGGGCGGCTCCATGCACATCTTCGACGTCGGCCTCGGCGTCCTCGGCGCGAACGGCATCCTCGGCGCCGGCCAGCCGATCGCCGTCGGCGCGGCGTTCTCCGCGCGCCTGCAGGGGCGCGACGACGTCGCGGTCACGTTCTTCGGCGAGGGCGCCTCGGCCCAGGGCGCCGTGCACGAGGCGATGAACCTGGCCGCGGTGTGGCGCGCGCCGGTGGTCTTCGTCGCCGAGGTCAACGGATTCGCCGAGCTCACGCCGTACGACGTGCACGTGCCGATCCCGTCGCTGGCGGCGCGCGGCGCGGCGTACGGCATCCCCGCGACCGTCGTCGACGGCCTCGACGTCCTCGCGGTGCGCGACGCCGCCGAGGGATGCATCGCCCGTGCGCGCGAGGGCGGCGGCCCGAGCCTGCTCGAGGTCCGCACGCTGCGCTGGCACGGCCACTACGAGGGCGACCCCCAGCGCTACCGCGACCCCGCCGAGCTCGCGCGCCGCGCCGACGTCGACCCGATCGCGCACCTCGTGCTCGCCCTGCGCGAGGCCGGGGTCCCGGACGACCGGATCGCAAGCGCGGCCGAGCGCGCCGACGCCGATCTCGACGTCGCGGTGGCGACCGCGCGCGCCGATCCGCTGCCGGCGCCCGAGGACGCGCTGGACCACGTGTACGCGACCCCGATCGAACCACGGCGCTGATGCCCGAGCTCAAGTACTACGCCGCGGTCCAGCAGGCGCTCGCCGAGGAGCTGCGCCGCGACCCGTCGACCATCCTCCTCGGCGAGGACATCGGCGCCCCCGGCGGGATCTACGCCGAGACGCGCGGCCTGCAGGACGAGTTCGGCGCCGAGCGCGTCCTCGACGTCCCGGCCGGCGAGCTCGGGTTCCTCGGCGCGGCCGTCGGGTGCGCGCTCACCGGGCTGCGGCCGATCGTCGAGATCTCCTTCGCGGACTTCTTCCCCGTCTGCATGGACCAGCTCGTCAACCAGGCGGCGAAGGTGCGCTACATGTCGGGCGGCCAGGCGTCGGTGCCGCTCACCGTGGTGAGCTTCGGCGGCGGCGGGCTCAACGCCGGCCCGCAGCACTCGGGCACGTACGAGGCGTGGCTGGGCTCGATGCCGGGCCTGAAGGTCGTCACGCCGGCGACGCCGGGCGACGTCAAGGGCCTGCTGAAGTCGGCGATCCGCGACGACGACCCCGTGATCGTGCTGCTGCACAAGGGCCTGCTGCAGATGCGCGAGGACGTGCCCGACGACGGCGACCGCACCCTGCCCCTCGGCCGCGCCGAGATCCGCCGGCCCGGCGAGCACGTCACGCTCGTCGCGTGGTCGGGCGGCGTGCGGCGCGCCCTCAGCGCCGCCGACGACCTCGCGGCCCGCGGGATCGAGGCCGAGGTCGTCGACCTGCGCTCGATCCAGCCGCTCGACGTGGCCACCGTCGTCGACTCCGTCTGCCGCACGCACCGCCTCGTCGTCGTGCAGGAGACCATCGGGTTCTCCGGCATCGGCGCCGAGGTCGTCGCGGAGGTCACGCGCCAGGCGTTCGACTACCTCGACGCGCCGATCGAGCGCGTCGCGCCGCCCTTCACGCCCGTGCCGTTCAGTCCCCCGCTCGAGCGCTTCCACCTCCCGGAGCCCGCCGACATCGCCCGCTGTGCCGAGGAGCTGGTCACCACATGAGCATCCGCGTCGCCGACGACGGGCCGATCCGCACGATCACCTTCGACCGGCCCGAGAAGCGCAACTCCTTCGACGAGCCGATGCTCCACGCGTTCGGCGCGGCGATCGAGGAGGCCGCCGGGCGCGACGACGTGCGCGTGATCATCGTCACCGGCGACGAGCGCGCCTTCAGCACGGGCGCGGACCTGGCGACCTACGTCGGCTACGGGCCGTTCGCCGTCCGCGAGGCCAACCTGCGCACGTGGATGAAGGTGCTCGGCGCCATCGAGGCGATCGACAAGCCCGTCATCGCCGCGGTGCAGGGCTACGCGGTCGCCGGCGGGACCGAGCTGATCCTCGCCTGCGACCTCGTCGTCGCCGCCGACGACGCCG
>JAXDHC010000126.1:0-7247 GCA_034664705.1 Solirubrobacteraceae bacterium | reverse complement strand
TCCTGTTCGGGCTGAGCATGGACTACAACGTCTTCCTGCTCAGCCGGATCCACGAGGCCTACAACGAGGGCGACCGCCCCCGCGAGAGCGTGATCCACGGGATGGGCCGCATCGGCAAGGTCGTCGTCTTTGCCGGGCTGATCATGGCCGGGGTCTTCCTGAGCTTCGTCACCGGGACCGACTTCATCGGCAAGATGTTCGGCCTCGGCCTCGGCCTCGCGATCCTGATCGACGTGCTGATCGTCCGCATGGTCGTCGCCCCCGCAGTGGTGACGCTGCTCGGCGACCGCGCCTGGTGGCTGCCCGCCTGGATGGATCGCGTGCTTCCCAACGTCTCGTTGGAAGGGCGCCGGGACAGCGTCGAGGTCGAACCGGAGCGCGAGCTCGAGCCGGAGCGCGACACGGTCCCCGCCTAGCGGCGGCGACGTCGACGCCCGCGAGCAGCTGCTCGCCGCCGTGGACCGCATCGGCCGCGTGCGCAGAGCGCGGGCGTGAAGCGTTCAGCGCTGGTCGTAGGCGCGGCGCCGGCGCAGGCGCCGGCACGCTCTCGTGGGTGGGCGGACAACGCCCAGACCGCGAATCGATCGCCAGCTCGCGGCGTACGAGAACCTCGTCAAGGCGATCGACGGCGCGACGTCGGATCCGGAGGTGGCGTCCGCCCTGGAAGCGCAGCGGAGCGCCCGCTCCCGGACGCCCCGCCGCGCCACCCGCGGTGAAGACCGCTACGCGGCGGGAGGCGCCTCCACGACGACGATGTGGTTGCCGTCCGGGTCGCGCAGCATGAACATCAGCGGGGCGCCGGGCGTGCTCCCCGGCTCGGGGTCGACGTCGACGTCGCCGATCGCGCGGAGGCGCGCGTGCTCGCCCAGGACGTCCGGCGTCTCGACGCCGATCGAGCTCCCGCCCGGCTCGTCGAACATGGGCGGGTTCAGCGCCAGCCGGGCAGCGGAGCCGGGCGGCGCCACCTCGAGCCAGCGCATCTCGCCGTTCTCGCCGAAGCGCATGTCGGCGCGCACCTCGAAGCCGAGCTTCCCGGTGTAGAAGGCGAGCGCCGCGTCCTGGTCGGCGACGGTGAACATCGCGACGCCGATGTTCGACACGGTCGTGGGGGCCTGCGTGAGATCGTTCATGTCCCACAGACGACGCGGACGGGCGAGACTCATCGGTCGCAAGCCCCGCGTTCACCGGCGACCGCGTAGTAGTGTCGCTCGCACGGTCTGAGTCTCAGACGGGACGGGCGCCGATCGGCGCCCGCCATGAGCCAGGGCTCCTGTCGCGCAGACATCGCGCGCACGCCTTGGTCGAAGCGGCGACGATCGCCGCACGGGGGCCACGATGACCACTTCCTCTCCGATCGAGCCGCTCGACACGGCGACGAGCACCAGATCCGAGGCGCACGACGTCGGCCGTGCGAAGGAGCCGGCGCCCACGACGCCCGGACTCGCATCGATGCGGGCGATCGTGCAGGACGAGTACGGCGCCGCCGCTGAGGACGTGCTCCGGCTCGAGGAGGTCGCCCGGCCCACGATCGGAGACGCCGACGTCCTCCTGCGCGTGCGCGCGGCCAGCGTGGATCGGGGCACGTGGCATCTGATGGCCGGCCTCCCCTACCCGATCCGCGTCGCGGGCTTCGGGCTCCGCGCGCCCAAGGCCCTCAACCCGGGCCGGAGCGTTGCCGGGACGATCGAGTCCGCCGGCAAGGACGTGACCGGGTTCCGGCCGGGCGATGAGGTGTACGGCACCTGCGAGGGCTCCTTCGCCGAGTACGCGCGCGCCCAGCCGAGCACGCTCGCCCCCAAGCCGGTGAATCTCTCGTTCGAGCAGGCGGCGGCCGTGCCGGTCTCCGCGATGACCGCTCTGCAGGCCGTGCGCAACCACGGGCAGGTCCGGGCGGGACACAACGTGCTGGTGGTCGGCGCGTCGGGCGGCGTGGGCACGTTCGCCGTTCAGATCGCCAAGGCCTTCGACGCCGAGGTCACGGGCGTGTGCAGCACGGCCAAGGCGGACCTGGTCCGAGCGCTCGGCGCGGACCACGTCATCGACTACACGCGCGACGACTTCGCAGACGGCGACCACCGCTACGACGTGATCCTCGACATCGGCGGCAACCGTCGGCTGTCGCATCTCCGTCGCGCCCTCACGCCTCGGGGCAGGCTCGTCATCGTCGGAGGCGAGACCGATGGACGGTTGCTCGGCGGCAGCGACCGCCAGGTCCGGGCGCAGCTGCTGTCCCCGCTGGTGAGCCAGAAGCTGGGCACGTTCATCGCGTCGGAGAACGGCGATGACCTGATGGTCCTCCGCGACCTCATCGAAGCCGGAAAGGTGAGTCCGGCCGTCGACCGGACGTACCCGCTGAGCGAGGCTGCCGCGGCCATCCGATACCTGCGGGACGGTCACGCCCGAGGCAAGGTCGTCATCGGCGTGTAGGGCACCGACCGCGGCCGCGGGGCTCGGGCGCGACGAGCACGACCGAGGTCTCGATCTGGCGGTCGGGGATCGTCCAGTACGTCTTCAGGAGCGCGGCCGTGCGCTCGGGCGCGACCAGCTCGAAGCCATGACGCCGGTAGAAGGCCACCGCCCAATCGGCCGCGGCCCAGGTGCCGACAAGGATCCGACCGGTCCTCGCCCGGGTGAGGTGGCTCAGGAGCGCCCCGCCGACGCCGCGTCGTTGGCTGCCCGGCGAGACGTATGCGTGGCGGATCAGCTCGACATCGCCGACCGACTGGATGCCCATGACGCCGACGAGTGCCCCCTCGGCCTCGTAGCCCCAGAACGCGACCCCGCCCGCGATCTCGCGCTCGAGATCCGCCGCCGACATGTACGGCTCGCGCCAGCGGTCGGCCGGGATCACGTCGCGATAGGCGTCTGCGGCGGCGTTGACGATGCCGAGGATCGCGGCACTCTCGTCGTCACGGCACGGCCTGATGTGGCTCATGGAGCTCAGTCGAGCCTCAGGACGCGGACGGCGACGTGCTCCTGGCGCTCTTCGCCCACGGGCCGGAACCCGCACTTCTCCAGGACGCGCAGCGAGCCGCGGTTGTGCGCCGCCACCCGGGCGCAGAGCGGGCGCTCGGTCACCTGCTCGAGCAGCGCCGTCAGCGCCGCAGTCGCGATGCCCCGGCCCCAGCGGTCACGAGCGATCCAGTAGCCCACCTGCCGTTCGCCGTCACGCACGAAGCTGAGCACGCTCCCGGCCACCTGCCCGTCGGCCTCCACGGTCCGGATCACGAACGTCGGCTCGGCGACGATCTTCTGCCAGTGCGCGTCGAACGCCGGCCGGTCGCGCGGCGCCACCGCGGCCATGGCGGTCGATACGGCGTCACGCTGCTGTTCGAAGTGGATCGGGAGGTCGGTCTCCACGACTTCCCGCACCCGGACGTTCACCCGGTCACCCGCCGCCAGAGCATCGCGCGAGCGTACGGCTCGGGGGGCTTCCGCGTCGTCGGTGTTCGCCGGACCGAGGTTTCCGATGAGTCTCGGGCCCGCTCGCCGTCTTCACCCCGATGCTGGTCGTTAGCGTCCGAGCTGATGAGCGAGCGCCTGCGGCTGCGGGAGTTCCGCGACAGCGATCTCGACGTTCTCGCGGCAATGGTCGGCGACGACGAGCAGATGACGTTCTATCCGCGGCCGAGGACCAGGGACGAAGCGGCCGAGTGGATCGCCCCCAACCGCGCGCTCCACGCATCGCACGGATTTGGATCGGGGCTGATCGAGCTGCTTCCGCTCCGGCGCTTCGACCGGATGAGCCTCGAGAACGCCACATGGCGGTCGTGGCCCGGACGGCACCACCTGGGAGCACGACTTCGACCTGGCGTTCACCGCGCGCCGGACCGCCTCGCGCTCGCCCGCGCTGTCACCTACCAGGCCGAGCGCAGGAACGGCCAGCCCGCTTCCGCAACACCGAGATCCTGGCCTTCACCGGCGACAGGCTGCGCGGCGCCGAGGTCTACTTCGGGTGGGACCTCGGGCCCAGCGTCGTGCCGAGGAGCACGTCCTCGAACGCCCCGAGGTGATCGTCGACCGCCGCCGCGATCGCGCCCCCGTCGCGCGTCCGCAGCGCGTCGAGGTAGGCCTGCTGGACCCGCCCCGCCTGCCGGCGCTCGAGATGCCCGAACGGGAAGAACGACCGGAGGAGGACGATCTCGTCGAGCGTGGACCGGACGGCGCGCGCGAGCACGTCGTTGCGTCCGACGCGGGCGACCGCCACGTGGAATCGCACGTCGGTCTGCAGCACGACGGCCACGGGCGCGTCGAGCGCGCCGGCCAGCTCGTCGACGAGTGCCTGGAGCGCGTCGAGGTCCTCCTCGCCGGCGTGGCGGGCGCACAGGAGCGCGGCGGCGGGCTCGACGATCCGCCGGAACTCGAGAAGCGACCGCAGGTTGGCCCGCATTCCGCCCTGCAGGCCGGCCTGGACCCGCGTCACGTTCTCGAGGGAGCGGACCACCGTGCCGCCGGCCCGTCCGCGCCGGCTCGACAGGATGCCCTCGCGGCGCAGGACCTCGATCGCCTCCCGGATGACGTCGCGGCTCACCTCGAGCCGCGCGGCGAGGTCGCGCTCGCGCGGGAGCAGGTCGCCGGGGCGGTACAGCCCGCCGCGGATCGCGTCGATGAGGACGGCCACGACCTCGTCCGACGCCTTGCGCAGCCGCACCGGCCGGAAGGCCGACAGGCCGCGGTCGTCGTCCTCCGGCGCGCCGGCGCCCGCGCCGGGGGATGAGGATGTCGCCTGTTCGGAGGCCATCGCGACGTCGAAACTATAGGCCTTGGACGACGACCATTGGGATCGGCGTCCGGCACGTGACCCGCCCAGAACGAGGGTTGACACGGCTTTCCGCATTGGTCTACGGTGCCGACCTTATCGCCCTCGAGGAGAGGTTCCATTGATGAGCACGCCACAGGAGCGCGGCTAGCCATGGCCGGTCAGCTTGCGATCGACATCGGCGGGACGTTCACCGACGTCGTCTACGCCCATCCCGACGGACGGACGCAGACGCTCAAGGTGAGCACGACGCCGGAGGACATCACCGTCGGCATCCTGAACGGCGTCCGGGAGGCCGACCTCGACCTCACGGACCTCGAGAGCTTCGTGCACGGCACGACGATCGCGCTCAACGCGCTGCTCGAGGGCAAGAGCGCCGCCGTCGGCCTCGTCACCACCCGCGGGTTCCGGGACGTGCTCGAGATCATGCGCACGAACCGCCCGAACATGTACGACCTCCAGCAGGTCAAGCCGACGCCGCTCGTGCCGCGCCGCAACCGCCGCGAGATCACGGCGCGGATGAGCTACACGGGCGAGGAGATCCGGCCCGTGGACGCCGACGAGGTCCGCCGGATCGCACGCGACTTCGCCGCCGACGGGATCGGCTCGATCGCGGTGTGCCTGATGCACGCCTACGCCGACCCGGCGCACGAGCAGGAGGTGCGCGCGATCCTCGCCGAGGAGCTGCCCGGCGCGTTCGTCTCGCTCTCGAGCGAGCTGAGCCGCGTGTGGCGCGAGTTCGAGCGCACGTCGACGACCGTCTCCAACGCCGCGGCGAAGCCGCTCGTCGCCCGCTACATGGAGAGCCTCGAGGAGCAGCTCTCGGGCGGCGGCTTCTCCGGCCAGGTCCTGATCATGCAGTCCAACGGCGGCGTGATGTCCGGCGCCGAGGCCCGCGACCGGCCCGTCGCCACGCTCATGTCGGGGCCGATCGGCGGGGTCACCGGCGCGCTGGAGATCGCCCGCCTCCTGGGCCCTGACACGAGCCTCGTCACGCTCGACATCGGCGGCACCAGCGCGGACGTCGCGATCATCGACCGCGGCGAGGCGGTCTCGCGCGCCGTCGGCCACATCGAGCGCTGGCCGATCATGGTCCCGATGATCGACATCGAGTCGATCGGGGCGGGCGGCGGCTCGATCGCGCGCGTCGACGAGTTCGGCGGCCTGTCCGTCGGCCCCGAGAGCGCGGGGGCCGACCCCGGGCCCGCGTGCTACGGGCGCGGCGGGACCCGCGCGACCGTCACGGACGCCAACGTCGTCCTCGGGCGCATCAACCCGTCGTACTTCCTGGGCGGCCGCCTCGACCTCGACGTCGACGGCGCGCAACGCGTGATCCGCGAGCACGTCGCCGAGCCCTACGACATGGACGTCGAGCAGGCGGCGGAGGGCGTCGTCACCGTCATCAACTCGAACATGCGCCGCCTGCTGTGGGAGATGATGATCGGCCGCGGCTACGACCCGCGCGAGTTCAAGCTCCTCGCCTTCGGCGGCGCCGGCCCGCTGCACGCCTGCGAGCTGGCCCAGTCGCTCGGGATCGGCGAGGTCATCGTCCCGGCCGAGCCGGGGACGTTCTCGGCGCTCGGCATCCTCGGCGCCGACGTGCGCCACGACCTCGAGTTGATGGTCGTCTCGCTGGAATCGGTCGACGACGCCTCGGTCGAGCGCGCCTACGCCGAGCTCGAGGCCGAGGGCCGCGAGCGCATCGAGGGGCAGCACGCGAGCTTCGAGCGGATCGAGTTCCTGCGCTCCGCCGAGCTGCGCTACGTCGGCCAGGACCACCCGCTGTCCGTGGACCTCGAGGCCGGCGAGGGCGCGCCGCTGGCGCGCGCCGTCGAGCTGTTCGGCCAGAAACACGAGCGGCTCTACGGCTTCCGCCGCGACGACGTGCCGGTCGAGCTGTTCCGCATCCAGGTCGCCGCCGTCGGCCGGCGCGAGCGGCACGCCGTGGCGGCGGCCGCCGCCAACGGCGCCGGCCCGGCGCGATCGACGCGCCGGCTGTGGGCCGGCGGGCGCTGGCACGACGCCGAGGCCCACCAGCGCACGGGCCTGACCGGCGACGCCGCCGTCGCGGGCCCCTGCGTCATCGAGGAGCCCGGCTCGACGACCTACCTGCCCCCCGGCTTCACCGCGACGGTCGACGCCCACGGGCTCCTGCACATCTCCATCCCGCCCGAAGGAGGGAGCGCCTGATGCTCACCGCGATGGACCCGGTGACCCGCGAGGTCATCCAGAACCGCCTGATCTCCGTCGTCCGCGAGATGTCGGTCGCCCTCCAGCGGGCCGCCTACTCGCCGATCATCTACGAGGTCAAGGACTTCTCGAGCGTGCTCCTGCGCCCCGACGCCACCGTCGTCGCGCAGGCCGAGGGCATCCCGATCTTCCTCGGCGCGATGCACCAGACGCTCCCGCCGGTCCTCGAGCGCTACCCGCTGCAGGACATGCAGGAGGGCGACATCTACGTCTCCAACGACCCGTTCACCGGCAACGG
>JAXDHC010000125.1:0-2701 GCA_034664705.1 Solirubrobacteraceae bacterium | reverse complement strand
CGCCCGGGCCCACGCGACGCCGGCCTCGGCGACCGGCGCCACGTCGCGCGGCTCGATCCAGACGACGCTGAGCGACGCCTCGGCGTCGCGGCCGGCGCGCGCGATCGGCGCGGCGACGCCCGACGCGCCCGGGAGGATCTCCCCGGTCGAGCGCGCCCAGCCACGTTCGCGGGCCTGGCCGACCGCGTCGCGCTCGCCGGCGCGCGGCGCCCCGCCGGCGAGGATGGCGAGCCCCGCGGCGGCGCGGTCGAGCGGGTGGCGCAGGCCGGTGCGGTAGGCGATGTGCATGTCGGTGCTGCGCGGCTCCATCACGGCGAAGACGACGGCCTCGTCGCCGTCGCGCACGGTCAGCGCCGCGGTCGCGCGCAGGTCGTCGGCGAGGCGGCGCAGCTCGGGGAGCGCGACCTCCTGCAGCCGCGGGCGCACCGAGCTCGACAGCTCGACGAGGCCCACGCCCAGCGTGTAGCGCCCGTCCCCGCCGCGCGACACGAGGCGCTGGTCCGTGAGCGGCGCCAGCAGGCGGTAGACGCTCGGGCGGTGCGTCCCGAGCTCCGCCGCGATCTCGGTCACCGACAGCCCGGCGGGATGCGCGGCGAGCACCCGCAGGACCCGCAGCCCGCGCTCGAGCGTCTGGGAGCCGCCGCCCGTCGCGGCGCTGCTCGGCTTGGAGGCGTCGGCGGCCACGGCCCGGACCGTAGCGGGCACCGGCGCCGGCGACGAGCGGCCGCGCTGCCGGCGCGCGACGGCCGTCGCCGCGCCCGGGTCAGTCGTCGGGCCAGCGGCCGTGCCGGTCGAAGTACGCCCGCGCCTCGTCCTCGCGGTCGCGATCCTCGTCGCCGGTGATGCCCGCGCGCATGAGCACGTTCATGAGGTAGAGCGACGTGCCGGCGGCGAACATCGCGGCGCACGCCTCGATCCCGGTCTCGTCCCACCCGCGCGCGAACGCGACGACGAGCCCCGAGACGCAGATCGCCGCGGGGAGCACGTAGCGCAGGAACAGGACCAGCGGTCCGGGCCCGTGATGGGTTGCTGGGGACGGTCCGGCCATGCCTTCATGATTACCCGCCGCGCGCATCCGGTGACCCGCCGCCTGCCGGCGGGTTCCCGCCAATTGCTCAAAGCCCCGGCCGATCGGCCGATTGACGCGACGTGGCCCCAGCCCGAGCCGACATCCCCCCCACCCTCGCAGGCCCCGCTCGCGCCGGCCTGCGCCGCCGCTCGGCCGAGGTCGTCGCGCTCGTGGCCCTGTTCCTCGGGGCGGCCGCCATCCTCGCCGTCGCCGTGCTCTTCCCGATGAGCGACGGCGCGCCCGTCCGGCTCGGCATGGTCATGATCGGCGTGTCGGTGGCCATGGCCGGCGCGACGCTCGTGTGGGGCGACCGGTGGCCGCGCGGGGCGCTGCTCGGCGAGGCCGTGGTGGCCGTCGTGCTCAACAGCCTCCTCGTCGCCTATGCCCACACGACCGCGGGCGCGATGGGCGACGCGGTCGCGTACGTGTGGCTGATGCTCTACGTCGCCATCTTCTTCCCCTCGGCCGCGACGGCCTTCGCCGGCCTCATCGCCGCCGGCTACGGCGCCGGGCTGCTCGCCTCGGGCCTGCCCCGCATGGTGGCCGCGTGGGCGATCATCAGCGTCAGCACGTGGATGGCGGGCCTCGTGCTCAGCCGCGTCAGCCGCGCCGTGCGGCGCCACGTCGCGACGGACGCGCTCACGGGTGCGCTGAACCGCGCGGGGCTGCGTGCGGCGGCGGACCGCGCGTTCCTGCGCACGCACCGCCGTGCCGAGGACCTCGCGGTCGCGGCGATCGACCTCGACGGCCTCAAGCAGGTCAACGACGCCCACGGCCACGCCGCGGGGGACCGCCTGCTGACCGAGACGGCCGAGGCGTGGAGCTCCGCGCTGCGGAGCGACGACGTGCTCGCCCGCACCGGCGGCGACGAGTTCGTGCTCATCATGCCGCGCACCTCGCGCGACGAAGCGGCCGCGGTCCTCGAGCGCCTCCGGCGCGCGCATCCCGCCGCATGGTCGGCCGGCATCGCCCGATGGCGGCCCGGCGAGTCGCTCGAGGCGTGCCTGGAGCGCGCCGACAAGCGGCTCTACGTCGCCAAGGCGGAGCGCCGCGACGCCGCGACGCGCGCGCCGCAGGCCGTCTGACGATCGTCATCCGGTGCAGACGGGAGGGCCCGGGTCTGGGAGGGTCCGGGCGTGGACACGCGCGCGCAGCACCCCTGGCTGGCGCTCTTCGACGCGGAGGCGCCCGCCGAGATCGAGCCCGAGCACCGCAATGGCGCCCAGATGTTCGCCGCGGCGGTGCGCGGCGCCGGCGACCGGCCCGCGATCCGCTACTTCGACTCCGTCCTGACCTGGCGCGACGTCGACGCCCTGAGCGACGCGCTCGCCGTCGCGCTGGGCGAGCTGGGGGTCGTGCGCGGCGAGCGCGTGGCCGTGTACCTGCAGAACGTGCCCCAGTTCGTGCTCGCGACGGTCGCGACCTGGAAGCTCGGCGCGATCGTCGTGCCGGTGAACCCGATGTACCGCGAGCGCGAGCTCGAGGAGCTGCTCGTCGACTCGGGCGCGGTGGCGCTGGTCGCGCTCGAGTCGCTGTACGGCGCGGTCGCCGCCGCCGTCGTCGAGCGCACCCCCGTCCGCGCCGTCGTCACCACGTCGGAGCTCGACTTCCTCGACGGCGCGGTGCCCGAGG
>JAXDHC010000124.1:0-4395 GCA_034664705.1 Solirubrobacteraceae bacterium | reverse complement strand
GGCGCCGCGCTGCGGCGCCTGCACGACGACCCCGAGCTGCGCACGGCGCTCGGCGCCGCGGGCGCCGCCGCGGTCGCGGACCACACCTACGCCGCGTGGGCCGAGGGCTTCTCGGCGGCCCTCGCCGGGGCCGGCGGCCGCCGGGAGGGCTGCTAGCGTGATTTCCGCCCTTCGGCAGGGCACCCGCGTTCGCGCCTGCCCCATGCGGCGATCTCTGCTTGCCACAGCCCTTCTGCTGCTCCTGCTGCCCGTCGGCGCCGCCATCGCGGCCAACCGCCCGCGCGACCTGCTCATCGACGCCTGCCGCGACGAGAAGGTCGACGGCACGTACTCGCAGAGCACCTACCGCAAGGCGCTCGCGCAGCTTCCGGCCGACAGCGACCAGTACACCGCGTGCCGCGACGTCATCAACCGCGCGCGGCTCGCGGCCCTCAACAGCCGCGGCACCAGCTCCGGCGGCGGGTCGGGCGGCGGGGGCGGCGGCGCCGCGAACACCGGTGGGGGCGGCAGCACGGGGGGCGGCGCCAGCACCAGCGCCGGCACCGGCGGCGGCCCGTCCGGCACGACGGCGCCCGACGCCACCGGCAAGCAGGTCGACGTGCTCGACACCGCCACCCCCGCGGAGCAGAGCGCGGTCAAGAAGGCGACGCAGACCGGCGCCGGGGCCGTGCGCGTCGGCGGCGAGCTGATCCAGCCGGGCGCCATGGGCAGCCTGGCCGCCGGCCGTCGCGAGCTTCCGACCTCTCTCATCGTGCTGCTCGTCGCGCTCGCCGCCTCGGCGGTGCTCGGCGCCGCGACGATCGGCTGGAACCGTGTCCTCGCACGCCGCGCGCGCTGACCCGCGGGCGCTCGCGCGCCGCATCGCGCTGCCGCGCGTCCACGCCGGAGCGCTCACCACGCTCGCGTTCGGCGCACTGCTGGCCGCGGTCGCGCTCGAGGGCCAGGGCGGCCTTCAGCTCGGGCCGCTCACGACGGTCGAGATCGCGCTCGAGGCGATCGCCGGCGTCGCCGCGGCCGCGGCCCTCCTCACCGCCGACCGCACGCAGCGCGCCCACGGCGCCCTCGCGCTGGCCCTCTTCGCGCTGCTGCTCGCGTTCACCGCCGCGTCGATCACGTGGGCGATCGACGGCTCCGACGCGTGGATCGAGGCCAACCGCACGCTGGCGTGGTTCGCGACGTTCGTCCTCGGCTTCGCGCTCGCGCGGCTCGCGCCGCGGCGCTGGCCGGCCTTGCTCGGCGGCCTGGTCCTCGCCGCGGTCGTCGTCTGCGGATACGCGGTGCTGACCAAGGTGTTCCCGGGGGCCCTCAACCCCGACGAGACGCTCGCCCGCCTGCGGGCGCCGTTCGGCTACTGGAACTCGGTCGGCCTGCTCGCGGCGATGGCCGCCCCCGCCTGCCTCTGGCTGGGCGCGCGGCGCTCGGGCCACGCGGCCGTCAACGCCCTCGCCTACCCGGCACTCGGGCTCCTCCTGGTCGCGTGCCTCCTCGCCTACTCGCGCGGCTCGCTCCTCGCGCTGCTCGTGGGCAGCGGCGTCTGGTTCGCGGTCGTGCCGCTGCGCCTGCGCGGCGTGGCCGTGCTCGCCGCCGGGGGCATCGCCGGGCTGTTCGTCGCCCTGTGGGCGTTCAGCCAGGACGCGCTCAGCGTCGACCGGATCGCGGTCGGCGAACGCTCGGCCGCCGGTCACGAGCTGGGCGTCCTCGTCGTCGCGACGCTCGTCGTGCTGCTCATCGTGGGCCTGGCCGTCAACTTCGCGCTCGCCGAGCGGGCGCCCCGGCCGGTCGCCCGCCGGCACGTCGCCGTGGCGGTCGCGGCGTGCGTCGCGCTGGTGCCGGTGCTGGCCGCCGGCGCGCTGGCGAGCTCGGAGCGCGGGCTCACCGGCAGCATCTCCTCCGGCTGGAACAACCTCACCGACACGAACGCGCGCACCCCGGCCAACGACCCGAACCGGCTGACCGCAGCGGGCAGCGTGCGCGCCCGCTACTGGGACGAGGCGCTGAAGATCTGGCGCGATCACGAGCTCGTCGGCGTGGGCGCCGGCGGCTACCGCACCGCGCGGCTGCGCATCCGCACCGACCAGCTGAACGTCCGCCACGCCCACGGCTACGTCGTGCAGACGCTGGCCGACCTCGGGATCGCCGGGCTCGCGATCAGCCTCGCGCTCGCGGCCGCGTGGCTGGCGAGCGCGGCCCGCACCTCCGAGCTCTGGCCGTCCCGGCGGCGGCGCCTTCCCTACACGCCGGAGCGCATCGGGATGCTGACGCTCCTGGCGATCGTGATCGTGTTCGGCGTGCACTCGCTCATCGACTGGACCTGGGCGGTGCCCGGCAACGTCGTGCCCGCGATGCTGTGCGCCGGCTGGCTGGCCGGCCGGGGGCCCGTCGGCGATCCGCTCGCCGCGCCGCGCCCGTGGGCCGCGCGGCTGCAGGGCGCCACCCGCAGCCCCGTGCGGATCATCGCCACGCTGGCCGCGCTCGAGCTCGCGCTCGTCGGCGCGTGGGCGACGTGGCAGCCGCAGCGCGCCGTGGACGCCACCGACTCCGCGCTCCTGGCCGCCGAGGCAAACCGCCTGCCGGACGCGCGCGCCGACGTGCGCCGGGCGCGCGACGCCGACCCGCTGTCGCTGGCGCCCCTCTTCGCCGGCGCGACGGTCGAGCTGACGGCCGGCGACCCGGCGGCCGCCCGCCGGCTCTACGTGCAGGCGATCGGCACGCAGCCGTCCTCGCCGGAGCCCTGGCTGCAGCTGGCGCAGTTCGAGCTCGCCCAGGGCCGTCCGCAGCGGGCGCTCGGCGCGATCGGCCCGGCGCTGTACCTCGACCCGCGCTCGTCGACGGTCCAGCGGACCTACCTGTTCGCAAGCCGCGCCGAGACCGAGCGCCGCGCCGCCGCGGCCAAGCGCCGGTCGGACGCCCGAAAGCGCTCCCGCCGCAATCCCTGAGCGCCGCTCAGCGCGCGACCGCGTGCAGCGCGCGCCGCAGGAGCGGCACGCCGCCGACGGCGTCGACCGCGATGTCCGCGAAGCCGGCGTCGGCGAGCACGCCGCGCAGTGACGCGGCGGTGAAGAAGCGCAGGTGGTCGGCGCGCGGGTCGAAATGCTCCTCGAGGCCGCGCGCCGCGAGGGCGAGCAGCGCCGCGCGGCCGTGGTAGGGCGTGGTCACGAGCAGCCGCCCGCCCCAGCGCAGCACGCGCCGCACCTCGGCGAGCAGGCCGACGACGTCGGCCACGTGCTCGAGCACCTCGCCCGCCCACACGACGTCGACGGCGTCCTCCTCCAGCGGCAGCGGCGCGCCCTCGACGGCCAGCCGCGCATCGGCGCACGGGGCGCGCGCTCCGGTGCGCCGCAGCGCCTCCTCCGCGACGTCCACGGCGATCACCTCGCAGCCGTGCGCCGCGAGCTCGGCCGCGAACGCGCCGTCGCCCGCGCCGAGGTCCAGCACGCGCTCGCCGGGCCGCACGTGCCCGAGCAGGAACGCCCGGCGCTCGGCGAAGCGCTCGGGCTCGGCGCCCTCGGGCACCGCCTGCCACACCGCCTCTCGCCAGGACTCCACGCCCGCCATTCTGGCCGCGGCGCCCGCGCAACGGCGCGCCACTACCCTTCGCGGACCTCATGAGGCTGCTCCTCGTCACCGCGGTCGAGGACCCGGGCGAGCCGGAGGCGCGGCTGCTCGAGGTCGCCCGCCGCCTCACCGACCGCGGGTGGTCGGTGACCGTCACCAGCCCCGGCGAGGGCGGCGTCAGCGAGGCCGGGTTCCCCTGGATCCGGCTCGACATCGGGGGTCCGGGCCACGGCGAGGGCGCCCGCGCGGTCGCGTCATGGCCGCGCGCGCTGCGCCTCGCGCAGCGCTTCGACGTCGTGTACCTCAACTCCACGGTCTGCGGGCGGCTGCTGCCGGCGCTGCGCGGCTCCCACACGGTGCTCCACGTGCACGATCCCGTCGACCGCATCCCGCGCCACTGGCACCGCGCCGACGTCGTGATCGCCGACGGCGACGCGGTCGCCGACCGCCTCGACGAGCTGCCCGTGCACGCACTGGCGCCGCCCGGCGACTCGGGCGAGGCGCGCGAGCGCTACGCCGAGCGGCTCGAGCGGCTCATCACCCCGGCAGACCCCGTCTGACGCATGGCACCATGATGGGCATGGAGACGTCCTCCGAGCCCATGCGCCTCGACAAGTGGCTGTGGGCCGCGCGCCTCGTCAAGACGCGCGGGCTGGCCGTCGAGGCCGTGAACGGCGGGCGCGTCCAGCTCAACGGCCAGCGCGCCAAGCCCAGCAAGGACGTCCGGCCCGGCGACCGCCTGGAGATCACGATCGGCCAGCTCCGCAGGACCGTCGTCATCCAGGGCACCGCGCCGCGGCGCGGGCCGGCGAGCGAGGCGGCACTGCTCTACGAGGAGAC
>JAXDHC010000123.1:0-6173 GCA_034664705.1 Solirubrobacteraceae bacterium | reverse complement strand
CGTCCGCGCCGACGGCGTCCACCGCGAGCACTCGACCCACTACCACCTGATCGCGCTGCGCTCGTTCGTCGGCGCCCGCGAGAACGCCCGGCGCTTCGGGCTGGCCTTCCCGCCCGCCTACGACGAGCGGCTCGGGCTGGCGTGCGACTTCGCCATGCACTGCCACCGGCCGGACGGGACCATCCCCGCCCTGTCGGACAGCGACAGCGGCCGCTACGGCGATGTGCTGGAGCTGGCCGCCGGCCTCCTCGGACGCGAGGACCTGCGGTGGGCGGCCACGGCCGGTGCCGTTGGCCGCCCGCCGCGGGGGCGCCACGTCAGCTTCCCCGCCGGGGGCTACCACGTCCAGCGCTCGGGCTGGGGCGACACGGGGCGAGCGTTCGCCGACGAGCGCTTCCTCGTGTTCGACTGCGGCCCGGTCGGCGACGGCGGCCACGGCCACTACGACGCGCTGAGCGTCGAGATCGCCGCCGACGGTCGTCCCCTCGTCGTCGACCCGGGCCGCTACACCTACGACGAGCAGACGCCCAACCTGCGCCACTGGTTCAAGGGCACGGCGGCGCACAACACCGTCACGGTCGACAACCGCGACCAGGTGCCGTACCGGCGCGGGAAGCCGCGCAAGGGCACGCTGCCGCGCGCCCGCACGCTGCAGCGCCACACCGCGCCGGGCCTCGACGTCGTGCGCGGCGAGGTCACGAGCACCTGCTACGACGCGGTCCACACCCGCCGTGTCGCCTTCGTCGCCGACGAGTACTGGGTCCTCGAGGACCGGCTCGCCGCCGGGCGCCCCCACCGCTACGACCTGCGCTTCCACCTCGCAGCGGAGGCGTGGGGCCGCGTCGACGTGCACCGGCGCGAGGGCTCCTACGTCGTCCGCGCGCCGGGTCTTGCGCTCATCGTGGCGGGCGGTCGCGCGCCGTCGATCGAGCCCGGCTGGGTCGCCCCCGGCTACGGCGTCAAGCTGCGCGCTCCGGTGGTCTCGATCGTCGCCGCGGCCAGCACGACGACGTTCACGACCCTCGTCGTGCCGCTCGCCGACGGGGCGCCGGTGCCCGAGGTGCACGTGCGCTCCGAGAACGGCGCCACCGTCGTCGAGGTCGCCGGCGACGACGTCCACGACACCGTCACGTGGCCGGACGGCGACGCGCCCCTCGAGGTCGGTCCGATGCGCTGCCGCGCGTGCGCCGGCTGGGCACGCCGGGACGCCGACGGCCACACCGCCGTCGTCGCCGCCGGCGTCGGCACCGGGCCCGTGTGGATGAGCTGGAACGACCGTGACGGCATCGGCGCCGGCCGGGAGGGGCAGCGATGAGCACCGCCGCGACCGGGCTCGCCGCCGACCCCCGCGTGCCGGGCCGCGACGTGCTGCTCGACGAGCGCGAGATGTCCGCGCGCCTCGGGCGGCTGCTGGGCGCCGACGGGCCGCTGCACATCGATCGCTACGAGCGCCGGCGCGTGAAGTACAAGATCGGCGACAGCCTGCGCGTCCTGCACGCCGTGCACGTCGACGGGACGCCGCACCTCGTGGCCAGCCGGACCTTCGCCGACGGGCGCAGCGAGCTCGTCTACGAGCGCGCCCTCCGGTCGGCCCGCGCGACCGGCCCGCTGCGCGGGGTCGCGCACGACGCGGAGCTCGAGTCGGTGTTCTGGGCGTTCCCCAACGACCGCAAGATCCCCGGGCTCGGCGGGCTGGCGCCCGCCACGGATCGGGTCTCGAGCCTCCTCGGGCGCCGGATCGACCGCACGGTGCTGGCGGCGTACGCGCCCGAGAAGTCCGCGACGGCGGCGTGCATGGCTCGCGGCTCCGACGGGCCGGTCGCCTACGCCAAGGTCTTCGCCGCCCCCGCGGAGGCGGCGGTGTCGCTCCGCGTGCACACCGAGCTCTCCGCGCTGCTCGGCGACGGCGATCGCGCGCTGCGCCTGCCGGCGGTGCTGGCCTACTCGCACGACGACCGCATGCTCGTCGTCGAGGCCGTGCACGGCCGGCGCATCGACATGCTGCGCGCCGCCGGTCGCGCGCACGCGATGCGCCGCTTCGGCGCCGCCCTGGCCACGCTGCACGACCTCCCCGTCCCGGCCGGCCTGTCCCGCTTCACCCGCCTCGAGGCGACGAGCCAGGCGCAGGCGGCGCAGCTGCTCGCCACGGCACGGCCCGACGTCGCCGCCGAGGCGCAGCGCCTGCGCGACGAGCTGGCCGCGCGCCCGCCCGCGCCGGACGGCGCGGCGGTGTGCCTGCACGGCGACGTCCACGGCAAGAACGCGCTCCTGCAGGAGGACCGCGTCGCCCTCATCGACCTCGACCAGGCCGGCGCGGGCCCCGCGTCCGCCGACGTCGGCAGCGCCATCGCCGCCCTGCGCTACGACGCGCTGCTCGGCGGCGACGTGGCGCGCGGCCGGAGCCTCGAGCACGCGCTGCTCGAGGGCTATGCGAGCCGGCGCCGGCCGCCGAGCGCCGAGGCGCTGCGCTGGCACGTCGCCGCCGCGATGCTGTGCGAGCGCGCGCTGCGCGCGGTCAACCGCCTGCGGCTCGACGGGCTCGCGGTGCTGCCGGCGGTGCTCGCCGACGCCCAGACCGTCCTCGGCGAGGGGGCGCGACGATGAGCCGTCCCACCGTCCTCTTCTACTGCCAGCACTCGCTCGGGCTCGGCCACCTCGTGCGGTCCTTCGCGCTCGCCGGCGCGCTGGCCTCCCGCTTCCGGGTCGTCGTGCTCAACGGCGGCCGGCTGCCGCGCGGCATCCCGGCGCCGGCCGGCGTGGAGATCATCTCGCTGCCGCCGCTGGGGATGGGCACCGACGGCGTGCTCGTCAGCCGCGACGGCCGGCGGACCGCGGCCCGCGCGCTCGAGCTGCGCCGGGCGCAGATCCTCGCCACCCACGCCGCGGTGCGGCCCGAGGTCGTGTTCGTGGAGCTGTTCCCGTTCGGGCGCAAGAAGTTCGCCGTCGAGCTCCTCCCGCTGCTCGAGGCCGCCCGGGCGTCCCGCGCGCTCACCGTGTGCAGCCTGCGCGACATCCTCGTGTCCTCCAAGCGTGACCAGGCCGGTCACGACGAGCGCGCGAGCCGCGTGGCGAACGAGTTCTTCGACGCGATCCTCGTGCACAGCGACCCGCGCTTCGCGCGCCTGGAGGAGTCCTTCCGGCCGCGGACGCCGCTGCGCGTCCCCGTCCACCACACGGGCTTCGTCGTGCCGGGCGGCGAGCGCGCGCGGGCCCTGGCCCCCACGCCGGCCACGCCGCGCCGGCCGCGCGTCGTGGTGTCCGCCGGCGGCGGCCTCTACGGCGGCGGGCTGCTGCGGGCGGCCGCGGATGCGCACCGCCTCGAGCTGGCCGACGCGGGCATCGACGTGCGCCTCGTGGCCGGCCCGTTCCTGCCCGAGGCGGAGTGGCGCGCGCTGCGCGAGGCGGCGCGCGACCGCCGCGGCCTGGACGTCCGCCGCTCCGTGCCCGACCTGCAGGCGGAGCTGCTCACCGCGGCCGGCTCGGTGAGCCAGTGCGGCTACAACACGGCGCTCGACGTCCTCGGCGCGGGCGTCCCGGCGCTCGTCGTCCCGTTCGCCGAGGGGCGCGAGGACGAGCAGACCAGGCGGGCCCGGCGGCTGGAGGACCTCGGCGCGGTGCGGGTCCTCGAGGCCGAGCGCGCCGACGGCGCGGCGCTCGCCGCCGCGATCCGCGAGCTCCTGCGCTTCCGTCCCGCGCCGCTGGACCTCGAGCTCGACGGCGCCCGGACGACGACGCTCATCCTCGCGAACCTCCTGGGGCGCGCGGCGGCACCGGCGCCGCAGGGCGAGCGCCACCTCATGGCGGTGGCCGGATGACCGCCTGGCTGGATCCGCTGCGCGAAGCGCTCGACGACGCGCCGACGCCGGTGACGTTCTTCTTCCGCGACGACGACGCCGGCTGGCGCGACGACCGGCTCATGACGCTGCTCGACGCGTTCGCCGAGCGCGGGGTCCCGATCGACCTCGCCGCCATCCCGCTCGACATGACGCCCGAGCTGGCCGGGGCGCTCGGCGCGCGCGCCGGGGAGCCGGGCCTGGTCGGCATCCACCAGCACGGCTACGCGCACGCCAACCACGAGGCCGAGGGCCGCCGCTGCGAGTTCGGCCCCAGCCGCCCGGGCGGCGCCCAGCTTCGCGACATCGGCGACGGCCGCCGGCGGCTCCAGGAGCTGCTGGGCCCCGCGCTGCAGCCGATGTTCACGCCGCCGTGGAACCGCTGCACCGAGGCCACCGGCGCCTGCCTGGTGGAGCTCGGCGTCGAGGTCCTCTCGCGCGACCGCACGGCCGGCGCGCTGGCGCTGCCGGGGCTGGCCGAGCTGCCGGTCCAGGTCGACTGGTTCGCCAAGCGCAAGGGCGAGCGGCTGAGCCGCGCCGCCATCGGCGAGCTGCTCGGCGCGCGCGCTTCGGAGCCCGCGCCGCTCGGCGTGATGCTGCACCACGCGGTGATGGACCTGGAGGACATGGCCGCGGTCGGCGACCTGCTGGATCTCGTCGCCGCGCATGACCGGACGCGCTGCCTGTCGATGGCCGCGGTCCTCGAAGAACGCAACAAGGAAGGTGCGCCATGAAGAAGCTCGCACTCGTGACCGGCTGCGCCGGGTTCATCGGCTCGCATCTGTGCGAGCGGCTCATCGCCGAGGGCTGGGACGTCGTCGGCGTCGACGGCTTCACGCCGTACTACGACCGGGTCGACAAGGTCGCGAACCTCGGCGCGCTGGACGGCTCGCGGCGGTTCACGCTCGTCGAGGGCGACCTCGTGACCATGGACCTCGCGCCGCTGCTGGCCGAGGCCCCGGTGGTCTTCCACCTCGCCGCCCAGCCCGGCGTCCGGCCGAGCTTCGGCGAGGGCTTCGCGCGCTACACCGCGGACAACCTGCTCGCGACCCAGCGCGTGCTCGAGGCGGCCGCCGCCGCGGGCTGCCCGCGCGTGGTGTGGGCGTCCTCGTCGTCGGTGTACGGCGACGCGGCGGCGTACCCGTGCATCGAGGACGCGACGCCGACGGCTCCGCGCTCGCCCTACGGGGTGACGAAGCGCGCGTGCGAGGACCTCGCTGCGATCTATCGCTCCGGCGGCCTCTCGATCGTCGGGCTGCGCTACTTCACCGTCTACGGGCCGCGCCAGCGTCCCGACATGGCGATGCGCCGGCTCTGCGAGGGCCTGCTCGACGGCTCGACCTTCCCGCTCTACGGCGACGGCGGCCAGTCGCGCGACTTCACCCACGTCGCCGACGCCGTCGACGCCACGTACCGGGCCGCGCTGGCCGCCGACCCGGCGCCGATCTACAACGTCGGCGGCGGCCACGAGGCCACGCTCGCGGAGGTCATCTCCGTCCTGGAGGGCCTCGCGGGCCGGACCGCGGTCCTCGACCGCCGCCCCGACCAGGTGGGCGACGTGCGCCGCACGGCCGCCGACACGGCGCGGGCGCGCGCCGACCTCGGGTGGTCGCCGACGATCGGCCTCGCCGAGGGCCTGCGCAGCCAGCTCGACTGGGTCATGGCGCGCCGCGCTCAGCTGACGCACGCGTAGACCCGGCGAGGGCGCGGGGTCCCGCTCCGCGTCCTGCCGCCGACGGGACCGCTCCCGGGCCGGCGCGGTCGCGGCCACACTGCCCGGTGTGGCCGTCGACCGGCGTCTCCTGCGCCCGTATCCGGCGATCGGGCCGTCGCATCCGTTCGCCGCGGAGCTCGCCCACCTGCGCGCACAGGTCGCCGCCGACCCCGGGCTGGCCGGGCCCACCGGCGCGCCTGTCGTCATCCGCCGGCGCCTGCGCGGCCGTCCCGGGCCGGACGGCGCGTGGGCGATCGATCGCTTCTGCTGGTCGGCGCAGTGGTGGGAGCGGGGCACGCCGCCGCGGTTCCGCGTTCGCACGCTGATCTACGAGCCGCGCCGCGGGGAGGCGTCCGCCTTCGAGTTCCCCGCGGACCCCTCGCTTCCGGCGGCGGCGGAGAGCAGCCCGCTGCGCGACCCGGCCGCCCAGGTCCTGCGGTACATCCCGCTGACCCGCATCACCTTCCGCGTCGGCGACCGGGTGGCGGCCGACGTCGCCTGGATCGCGACCCACGCGCCGCGGCTCGACGCGGCGCTCGCCGGCATCCGGCGCGGCGTCGAGGCGCGCCTCGCGGGCGAGGGCGCCGAGCGGGCGTTCTGCCACCTCGACGCGACCCGGACCACAT
>JAXDHC010000122.1:0-6198 GCA_034664705.1 Solirubrobacteraceae bacterium | reverse complement strand
GCGGGCGCGGCGCCGCGAGCTACGGCGCCGACGCCACCGAGATCTACCAGGAGGGCTTCCGGATCCCGCCGTCGCGGATCGTGCGCGCCGGCGTGCCGAACGAGCTGTTCCTTCCGCTGTTCGAGGCCAACATCCGGGTTCCGCGCCAGACCGTCGCCGACGTCCGCTCGCAGATCGCGGCGCTGTCGACCGGCGCAGGCGACGTGCTCCGCCTCGTCCACCGCTACGGGACGGAGACCCTGCTCGCCGCCACCATGGAGCTCGTGGCCGCATCGGAGCGGCGCATGCGCGCGAACATCGCGAGGCTGCCCGAGGGCACGTTCGTCGCCGACGACATCGTGGACGGCGACGGCCTCGACGACGACCCGCTACCAATCCGCGTCGCCGTCACGCGCGAGGGCGACACGCTCGTCGTCGACTTCACCGGGACGGCGCCCGCCACGCGCGGCCCGATCAACTGCCCGATCGCCTCGACGGAGTCCGCGGTCTACTACGCGGTCACCGCGATCCTCGACCCCGGCATCGCGCCGAACGACGGGACCTACCGGCCGATCCGCGTGCACGCGCCCGAGGGCACGGTGCTCAACCCGCGCATGCCCTCGCCGGTCGTCGGCCGCAACGTGTTCACCCATCGCGTCGCGAACGTCGTGATGGCGGCCCTGGGCCAGGCGCTGCCCGACCGCGCGGTCGCCGCGTACTACGGCAACTCCAACGTCCACGTCTTCTCCGCCTACGGCGACGACGGGCGCGCCAACGTCCAGTTCGAGATCGAGGTCGGCGGCTGGGGCGGGCGCCCCGGCAAGGACGGCCCCGACTGCCTGTCGGCCGGCATCCACAACCTCGCGAACAACCCGGTCGAGCTCGTCGAGAACGGCTTCCCGCTCCGGGTGCTCCGCTACGCGCTGCGTCCGGACTCGGGCGGCGCGGGACGCTTCCGCGGCGGCCTCGGGGCCGAGCGGACGGTCGAGCTGCTCGTCGACTGCGAGTTCGGCGCGCAGTTCGATCGCGTCAAGTACCCGGCCCCCGGCCTTCACGGCGGCCGCCCGGGCGCCACGGCGCGCCTGACCGTCGAACGCGACGGCGTCGCGGAGGACCTGCCCGGCAAGGCGTCCGGCGTGCGGCTGCGCCGCGGCGACATCGTCACCGTCCTCACCCAGGGCGGCGGCGGCCTCGGCGACCCGGCCGAACGCGAGCCGGCCGCGCTGGCGCGCGACCTCGCCCAGGGCAAGATCACGCCCGAGGCCGCCCGGCTGGACTACGGCTACACCACGGAGGACGCACGATGAGCGCGCGCTGGCACGTCGGCCTCGACATCGGCGGCACCTTCACCGACGTCGTGGCCGTGGACGCGGTCGGCGGCACGGTCCGCCATCTGAAGGTCCCCTCATCCCGCAGCGATCCCGCGTCGGGCATGCTCCGCGGCCTGGCGGCGCTCGCCGACGAGGCCGGCGTCGCGCCCGCGGACGTGGCCCTGCTGCTGCACGGCACGACGCTCGCCACGAACGCCATCATCGAGCGGCGCCTCGCGAAGACCGCGCTCGTGACGACCGAGGGCTTCCGCGACGTCCTCGAGATCGGCCGTCACTGGCGCACCGACCTCTACGACCCGTTCATCGACCAGCCCGAGCCGCTCGTCCCGCGGGAGCTCCGCGTCGAGGTCGACGAGCGCCTCGGCGCGGACGGCGAGGTGCTGCGCGCGCTCTCGCCGGAGGCCGCACGCGCGGCCATCGAGCGGCTCGAGGGCGAGGGCGTGGAGTCGGTCGCCGTCGCCTTCCTGCACTCCTACCGCGACCCCTCGCACGAGCGTGAGATGACCGAGCTCCTGCGGGCGGCGAACGGCTGGTACGTCTGCGGCTCCGCGGAGCTCTCGCGCGAGCTGCGCGAGTACGAGCGGACGTCCACCACGGTGCTGAACGCGGCGCTCATGCCGCTCATCGACGCGTACCTGACGCGCGTCGAGCGCGGCCTCGAGGAGTCCGGCAACCGGGCATCGCTCTTCATCAGCCAGTCCAACGGCGGCGCGCTGACGCCCCGGGCGACGCGGACGCGCCCGGTGAGCCTCGCGCTCTCCGGCCCCGTCGGCGGCGTCGTCGCCTGCATCGAGATCGGGCGCGGCATCGAGGCGCCGAACCTCATCGGGCTCGACATGGGCGGCACGAGCACCGACGTCTCGATCATCACCGACTACGAGGCGCGGTACTCGACCGAGCTGCTCGTCGGCGACCTGCCGGTCCGCATCCCGAGCATCGAGGTGCACTCGATCGGCGCCGGCGGCGGCTCGATCGCCACCGTCGACAGCGGCGGCTCGCTGCGCGTCGGCCCCGAGAGCGCCGGCTCCGAGCCGGGCCCGGCGGCCTACGGCCGGGGCGGAACCGAGGCGACCGTGACCGACTGCCAGCTCCTGCTGGGCCGGCTCACCGCCGACTTCGCCCTCGCCGGACGCCTGACCCTCCAGCCCGAGCTCGCCCGCGAGGCGATCGGGCGCATCGCGACGCAGATCGGGATGAGCGTCGAGGACGCCGCGGCCGGGATCATCGAGGTCGCGAACGCGTCGATGGAGCGCGCCGTCCGCGTCGCCCTGCGCGACCGCGGCGACGACCCGCGCGAGTTCGCGCTGGTCGCCTTCGGCGGCGCCGGGCCGCTGCACGCGGTCGAGCTGGCCCGACGCCTGTCGATCCGCACCGTCGTCGTCCCGCCGCATCCCGGGACGCTCTCGGCCGTCGGCTTCCTGGCCTCGGACGTCCGCCTGGACTTCGCGGCCAGCGACCTGCGCCGCAGCGACGACCCCAACGTCGTCCCTGCCGTGGCCTCGGCGTTCGCCGAGCTCGAGGGGCAGGCCCGGCACGAGCTCAGCAGCGACGAGCGCCTCGCCGGCGCCGAGGCGCGCCTGGAGCGCTCGTGCGACATCCGCTACCTCGGCCAGGCCTACGAGGTGAACGTGGCGGTCCCCGAGGGCCCCATGGACGTGGCCCTGCTGCAGGAGGTCGTCACGCGCTTCCACGCGCAGCACGAGCGGGCCTACGGGTTCAGCAGCCCCGACGACCCCTGCGAGCTCGTGACGTTCCGCGTGTCGGCCAAGGCGCTGCTCGACAAGCCGGCGGCGCATCGCGCCGCCGCGGCGCGCGGCGACGCCCAGGCCGGCGAACGCCAGGTCCACCTCGGTGAGGACGGCTACGCGGCCACGCGGATCTACGACCGCAGCCGCCTGGGCGCGGGCGACCGGATCGAGGGCCCGGCGGTCGTCCACCAGACGGACGCCACGACGCTGATCCCGTCCTTCGCCACGGCCGAGGTCGACGACCGCGGCAACCTGATCGTCACCGTGCCGGAGGCCGTCGCATGAGGATCGCCATCGACCGGCTCGAGACCTTCGTCATCCGGGTCCCCGAGCGCACCGACTTCCGCTGGCTCTCGCTGTCGCGACCGCTCGGGGAGTTCGTCCTCGCCCGCATCGAGGCCGACGGCGTCGTCGGCTGGGGCGAGGTCGTCGGGCTGCGCGACTGGGGCGACGTCGACGGCCGGCGCCACGGTGAGACCCCGAGCACCGTGACGTCCATCGTCCATGAGGAGCTGGCCCCCGGCCTCGTCGGCCGCGAGATCGGCCTCGGCGCGCTGGCCGGGCACCTCGACGGGCTCGTGGTCGGCAACCCGTACGCGAAGGCGCTGGTGGACATCGCGCTCCACGACCTCGCCGGCCGCGCCCTCGGCGTGCCCGTGCACACGCTGCTCGGCGGGCCGGCGCGCGCGACCGTGCCGGTCGCCCACATGCTCGGCATCATGCCCGTCGACGAGGCGATCGCCGAGGCCCAGACGGCGGTCCAGGACGGGATCCGCGCGCTGCAGGTCAAGGGCGGCGCCGATCTCGGGCGCGACGTCGAGCTCATCGCGGCGCTGCGCGAGGAGCACGGGCCCGACCTCTGGCTGCGGCTCGACGCGAACACCGGCTACCGCGGCCGCGCCTTCGCCCGCCGCGCGCTGCGCGAGCTCGCCGACGCGGGCGTCGACCTCGTGGAGCAGCCGCTGTTCGGCGCCGCGGCGCTCGCCGAGGTCCGCGCGGACTCGCCGGTCCCGATCATGGCCGACGAGGCGTGCTGGACCCCCGGCGACGCCCTGGACCTCGTCGCCCGCCGTGCCGTGGACGCCCTGTCGGTCTACGTCGGCAAGGCCGGCGGGCTGGCGCGCGCCCGGGAGATCTGCGCGATCGCGCGGGCGGCGGACATCCCCCACGACCTCAACGGCGCGCTGGAGCTCGGCATCGGGAACGCCGCGAACGTGCACCTCGCCATCGCGTCCCCGGCCGAGCTGCTCCCCTGCGTGGTGCCGGTCAACGCGCCGGCCGGCGCCTTCTCGACGGTGACCGCCGGGCGATACTTCCAGGACGACGTCGTCACGGCGCCATGGCCGCTGCAGGACGGGCGGCTCGCCGCGCCCGAGGGCCCCGGGCTCGGGATCGACGTCGACGAGGAGAAGGTCCAGCACTACTGCATCCAGCACCGCGAGACCGCGGCCAACGTGGGAGCCAGCAATGCGTGAGACGGTGAAGGTCGGCGTGACCTGCGGCGGCGTCTGGTGGCCGAACGAGCACTTCCAGGCCATCGAGGAGCTCGGCTTCGACTCGCTCTGGACCGGCGAGCACATCGTCTTCCACCGCCCCATCCTCGACGCCGTCCCGCTGCTCGCCGGCGTCGCGGCGATCACCAAGCGGATCGCGATCGGCCCGGCGGCCATCATGGTCACCCTCCGTCACCCGACGATGCTCGCCAAGGAGCTCGCGACCCTCGACCGCATGGCCGACGGCCGGCTGGTCATCGTGGCCGGCGTGGGCGGCGACTTCCCGAAGGAGTTCGAGGCGTGCGGGATCCCGATGGCCCGCCGCGGGCGCCGGACGAGCGAGATCATCGAGATCCTCCGCAAGTACTGGACCGAGGAGCGCTTCAGCTACGAGGGCGAGATCTTCCAGCTCGACGACGTCTGGATGGACCCCAAGCCGATCCAGGCGGGGGGCCCGCCGATCTGGCTCGCCGGGCGCAGCGACGCCGCCATCGCCCGCGCCGCGCGGCTCGGAGACGGCTACATGCCCTACATGTACACGGCCGCCCGCTGCGCCGAGTCCTTCGACGAGGTCCGCGCGAAGGCCGACGAGCTCGGCGTGGAGCTGCGCCCCGACTTCACGTGGTCGGCGTTCGTCTACGTCAGCATGCACGACGACCCCGCGCGCGCCCGCGAGCTGGGCATCAAGGACCTGTCCTGGCGCTACGGCAGGGACTTCACGCCGTGGATCGACAAGTACTGCGTGCACGGCACGCCGGACACGTGCGCGCAGAAGCTGCGCGAGTTCGCCGAGGCCGGCGTCGACCACATCGCGCTCGGGATGATCCACGAGGAGAGCGTGGCCCTCGAGACCACGCCCAGCCGCCAGGAGTCCGCGCTCGCGCTGCGGACGATCGAGCGCTTCGGCACCGAGCTGCTGCCGGCCATCAAGGAGGTGGTGGCGGCCTGACCTCCGCCCCGCCCCGGGCCCGCGCCCTCGAGTGGGAGGCCCTGGAGGAACGCGACGCCGGCGAGCCGGCCGTCGTGCTGCCGCAGGAGAGCGCGACGGTCGGCGAGCTGCGCGGGGCCGCACGGTCGATGGCCGCCACGCTCGCCGACGCGGGCGTGGAGCCCGGCGACCGCGTCATCGTCGCGCTGCCCAACAGCGTGCGCTTCGTCGCCGCGCTGCTCGCGGTGCGCCTGTGCGGCGCGGTCTTCGTCAACGCGCCGTGGCAGTGGCGCCGCGAGCTCGTCGCCGTCGCCGAGGAGACGCAGGCCCGGCGCGTGCTCCTGCCGCCCGAGGTCTCCGGCGACAGCGGCCTGCAGGCGCTGCAGCCCCGGCTGCTCACCGTCGAGCCGTCGCCGGGGCGCCGCGCCGACGGCGCGCCGGTCGCCCGCCACGCCGACGACGACGCCTGGATCGCGTACTCGTCGGGGACGACCGGCGCCCCGAAGGGCGCCGTCCACACCGAGCGGACCCTCGCGCTGATCCCCGAGGGGTTCATCGAGCGCTACGGCCTCGGCCCGGCCGACCCGATCCTGGTCGCCGCGGGCGCCGGGCACGCCATCGGCTTCATCTACGGCGTGCAGCTGGCGCTGCGGACCCGCGCGCCCATGGTGCTGCTGCCGCGCTGGGACGCCGCGCAGGCCGCGTACATGGCCCGGCGG
>JAXDHC010000121.1:0-3059 GCA_034664705.1 Solirubrobacteraceae bacterium | reverse complement strand
AACGTCCAGATGGAGGACGACTGGATCGTCCTGTTCCGCTACCGCGACATGCCGGGCATGATGGGCCGCGCGGGCATGTGCTTCGGCGCGAACGGCGTGAACATCAACTCCGCCGCGGTCGGCCACGTGCCCGAGGACGGCGGCGACGGCGGTCTGGCGGTCATGGTGCTCACGACGGACGCGCCGGTGCCGCAGGGGGTGCTCGACGAGATCCTCTCGACCGAGGGCTTCTTCGAGGGCCACACCGTCATGCTGCGCTGACGCGCGGGCGGGACGGCGTCACAGCCCGAGATCGGGCTCCTCGCGCAGCCGCGACACGACCTGCTCGCTCCACTCGTGGGTGCGCATGACGCGGTAGCGCTGCGCGACGATGCGCATGTAGGCGTCCGTCTCCGTCAGCTCGCCGATCATGCCGGCGTCGCGCAGCACGTCGACGACGGGGAGGTACTCCTCGTCGAACCACAGCCGCGCCGCCGTGCGTCGGTCGATGAACTCGGCGCGGTCCTGCATCGTCCGGAACGCCCACGCCTCGACGCCCTCGGCCAGCGCGCCGAAGTCCCACGGGTCGCTGAGCTCGATGCGGTCGCGGGCCCGGGACGGCAGCGGGACGCGCTCGTGGAAGAGGCGCTCGTGGCTCTTGAGCGGCAGGTCGCCGACGCGCAGCGAGCGCTCCGCCTCGACGCGCGTGACGACCTCGACGACGTACGCGTCGATCGAGCTGCGCCCGAGGGCGCGCGCGACCGACACGCGGTGGTGGCCGTCGCGGACGAAGTGGACCTCGCCGATGCGGTAGACGGAGATCGGCGGCAGCGACTCGCCGCGGCGCGCCGCGTTGGCGATCCGCTCCCAGCGCGCTCGCACGCGCGCCGTCGTCGGGCGGAACTGGCGGTCGAACCCGCGCCCGCGGTCCACGGTGCCGAGCACGCTGTCGAGCTCGATCGTCATGAGGCCGACGTAGCGCTCCTCGACCCGGCCGAGCGCCCCGACGACCTCGTCGAACGGCAGGATGACGTCCACGTCGCCGGGGTCGCGGCTCAGCCGGCGCGCGAGGCGCGACATCACCTGGCGCCGCCGGGCCCGCTGGAAGTCGTCCTGGGCGTCCTGCCCGGGGAAGCCGGTGTCGCGCACGTCCCGAAAGTACTCCGCGCATCGGCGGTCGACCACCCCCGGGAAGTCGGTGAATCCGGGGCGCGCCCTGTCCAGAATGGCCAACGACGGGGGGCGATGGCGGCCGGGCGCTGCGCCGCCCGGAACAAAGCTGCGGCCCCGGCCCTCCGATTCGTCCAAGCACCTCAGTACCCTGGCCGCGTTCCGGTGCGCCCGCGCACCGTGGAAAGCAAAGAGGAGACAGGGAATGGCAGCCACCGCGGACGCGCAGGGGCCGGTCGGCACGCGCCCGGAGACCAAGGGCCTGAAGGCCAACGCGATCGGATTCGCGTCGAGCGTCGTCATCGGCGTCGCGTCGACGGCGCCCGGCTACAGCCTCGCCGCGGTGCTCGGGCTGATCGTCGCCGCGGAGGGCGTCGGCGTGCACGCGCCGGCGATCATGCTCGTCGCGTTCGTGCCGATGCTGCTCGTCGCGCTGGCCTACAAGTACATGAACAAGGCGGACCCCGACGCCGGCACGACGTTCTCCTGGGTGACCCGCGCGTTCGGGCCCGCCGCCGGCTGGATGGGCGGCTGGGCGATCGTCGTGGCGGACATCATCGTGATGGCGAACCTGGCCCAGATCGCCGGCCTGTACTCGTTCCTGCTGTTCGGGATCGACGATCCGTCGACCGCGGCGGTGACCGCGGTGGGCGTCGTGTGGATCGCGATCATGACCGGGATCTGCATCATCGGCATCGAGCTCAACGCGCGCACGCAGCGCTGGCTGCTGACCGCCGAGGTCGTGACGCTCGCGATCTTCGCGGCGGTCGCG
Source organism: Solirubrobacteraceae bacterium (assembly GCA_034664705.1). Taxonomy (GTDB): domain Bacteria; phylum Actinomycetota; class Thermoleophilia; order Solirubrobacterales; family Solirubrobacteraceae; genus JAOPZW01. The sequence goes on along the minus strand of JAXDHC010000121.1, from coordinate 1,138 downwards.
CTGTTCCGCGTCTGGACCAACGACGCGCCGGCCGAGGCGGTGAGCCCGTCGCTGTCGTGGTTCTCGCCGTTCGCCATCGACTCGCTGAGCGGCCTGACCTCGGGCGTGCTGATCGCGGTCTTCATCTACTGGGGCTGGGACAGCCTCGTCACGGTCAACGAGGAGACCGAGGACTCCGACACCGGCCCGGGCAAGGCGGCGGTCATCGCGACGCTGATCCTCGTGGGCATCTCCGTCATCGTGTCGACCGCCGCGGTCGCCTTCGGCGGACCGGACCGCCTCGCCGCCGACGAGTCCGGCGACGTCCTCGGCCTGCTCGCCAACGACGTCTTCGGGTCCGACACGCTCGGCAAGCTCGTCATCATCGCGGTGCTCACGTCGGCGGCCGCCTCCACGCAGACGACGATCCTGCCGACGTCGCGCACCGCGCTGTCGATGGCGCGCGCCCGCGCGTTCCCGGAGGCGCTCGGGCGCGTGCATCAGCGCTACCTCACGCCGCACGTCGCGACGGTGTGGATGGGCGTCCTGTCGATCGCCTGGTACGTCGGGCTGACGATCGTGAGCGAGGACATCCTCTTCGACTCGATCACCGCGCTCGGCCTGATGATCGCCTTCTACTACGGGATCACCGGGTTCGCGTGCACGTGGTACTTCCGGCGCGAGCTCACGAAGAGCGCGCGCAACTTCTTCCTCGTCGGCGTCGCCCCGTTCCTCGGCGGCGCGATCCTCACATGGGTGTTCGTCCGGTCCTGCATCGACCTCAGCCGGTCCGATGCCGGCTCGGCGACGTACTTCGGGATCGGCTCGCCGCTGGTCATCGGGATCGGCTTCCTGCTCATGGGGCCGGTGCTCATGGCGCTCTGGTACGCCTCGGGGCACCGCGAGTTCTTCCGCCGGCGGCCGGAGGTCGCCGACCCGGCGGTGTTGGAGGACCGGCGCGACGTCGCGCCCGCGCCGGTGGGCTGACGCCGCGCGGTTCGTCAGCGCGCGGGTCTCGCCCGCGCGCTCACGGCCGCCGCGCCGACCGCGTCCTCCCACGCCATCCCGGTGCTCTTGAACAGGCGCGGCCGGCCGGGCGCGGGCGGCGCCTCGCCGCGCACCAGCGCGTCGAGGGGCACGAGCGCGTCGGGCTCGAGCG
>JAXDHC010000120.1:0-7840 GCA_034664705.1 Solirubrobacteraceae bacterium | reverse complement strand
CGCCGTCCTGGCGCAGTCATGCCCCCGGTGACGCGCCGCCACGGCCGGCAGCCGCGCGGCGGCCCGCGCGACGCGGACGCGGGGGTCCCGCGCGTGGTGCTCCTCGAGCAGCGCGGGCGCTTCCTGGTGGGCGAGCCGTTCTTCGACCGCGGCCGGCACGTCACGGTCGAGCGCTCGCGCGACGCGGCGCCGGGACGCCTCGCGCTCCTGCGCCCGCCGCCGCGCGGCGGCGCCGGACGGGCGCGGATCGCCCGCATCATCGGCCGTCCGGACGTCGCGCGCGACGTCATCGAGGCGCTCATGCTCGACCGCGGCCTGCGGCGGTCCTTCCCGCCGGGGGTCGAGCGCGCCGCCCAGGAGGCCCGCGACGCCCCGCTGCGCGACGTGCCGCGCACGGACCTCACCGATCTCGTCACCTTCACGATCGACCCCGCGACGGCGCGCGACTTCGACGATGCCATCTCCGCCGAGGCGCTCGGCGAGGACCGGTGGCGGATCTGGGTGCACGTCGCCGACGTCACGGCGTTCGTGCGGCCCGGCTCGGCGCTCGACCGCGAGGCCTACCAGCGGGCGACCAGCGTCTACGTGCCGGGCGCCGTCGAGCCGATGCTGCCCGAGGCGCTGTCGAACGACGCCTGCTCGCTGCGCCCGGGGGTGGAGCGCCTCGGCGTGACCGTCGAGATGGAGATGGAGGGCGCCGAGGTGGTCCGCGCGGCGTTCCACCGCTCACTCATCCGCTCCGACGCGCGCCTGGACTACGACCAGGTCGACCGCATCTTCGCCGGCGAGGAGCCCGCCGAGGAGCCCTGGGCCGGCCCGCTCGCCGCCGCGCGGGCGGCCGCGGCCACGCTCCAGCGCCGGCGCGAGGCGCGCGGCGCCCTCGCGATCGAGGCCTCCGAGCCCGAGTTCGCCTTCGACCCGCGCGGGCACGTCACCGCCCAGACCCCGACGCAGCAGACCGAGTCGCACCGGCTCATCGAGCACCTGATGATCGCCGCCAACGAGCAGGTCGCCAAGGTCCTCTCCGACCGCGGGATCCCCACGCTGTACCGCGTGCACGAGCGGCCCGAGCCCGAGGCGGTGAAGCGTCTCGTCACCCAGCTCGCGTCGCTGGGGGTGGCCACGCCGCCGGTGCCCGAGACGATCGCGCCGTCGCAGGCCGCCGACCTCGTCGGGGAGATCTCGGTGCTCGTCGACCAGCACGTCCGGCGCACCGGACATGGGCGCCGCGCCCTCACCGGCCTGCTCCTGCGCACGCTGAAGCAGGCGCACTACTCGCCGCAGAACGTCGGCCACGCCGGGCTCCAGTCGCCGTGCTACTGCCACTTCACGTCGCCGATCCGCCGCTATCCCGACGTGATCGTCCACCGCGCGCTGCTCAGCGCCATCGGCGGCGGCGAGCAGGCCCCGCCCGCGCACGGCCTCGAGGAGGCCGGCACGTGGACGAGCGCGCGCGAGCGCGACGCGATGGCGATCGAGCGCCGTGCCGACTCGGTCGTCCGCTGCTTCCTGCTCGAGCGCGAGCTGTACGAGCAGGGCTTCGAGGAGGAGTGGGACGGCGAGGTCACCGGGGTCATCGGCGCGGGCGCCTTCGTCGTCTTCGGCGACGGCCACGAGGGCCTGCTGCCCGTGCGGCGGCTGCGCGGCGACTGGTGGGAGCTCAACGAGGAGGGGACGATTCTCTACGGCACGCGGACCGGCGCCACGATCCGCCTCGGCGATCCCGTCCGCGTCCGCGTGACGAGCGTCGACGCCCCGCGCGGCCGGGTCGACCTTGACCTCGCCGAGCGGTTGGACCTCCCCGAGGGCGAGGAGTAGCGTTCCCGTCGTGCCCGGCTGACGCTGACCTCTCGCCTACGCGCTGTTCCCTCGCCCGCCGCCTTCGGCGTGCATCGCCTCGTTCATGCGAACCCCGATGCACCCGAAAGGAGCGAGACCCATGGTCGAGATCAGGCGGATCCGCGACGACGAGGCCGACCTCGTCGCCGGGCTCTGGGATGAGATGAACCGGGCCGTCCCCGACGGCGGCCCGTTGACCGAGCGCGGGCGGCGCAACATCGCGCTGATGCTCCGCGCCTCGGCCTGGCACCTCCGGGCATTCTGCCTGGTCGCCGTCGACGCTGAGCGGATCGTCGGCTTCGTGAACGGCACGGTCGACGTCGGCGACGGCCTCCTGCCGGGCGCGCTCGGGCTGATCGACGCGCTCCACGTCGTCGCCGACGCGCGCGGGGCCGGCACGAGCCGGCGCCTGGCCGAGGCGGCGGTGGGCTGGCTGCGCGACCAGGGCGACGTCGCGACGATCCGCTTTCTCGTGTGCGCCGACGACCCCGACGCGATCGGGTTCTGGTCGTCGCTCGGCTTCACCGCCGACATGACGTGCATGTCGCTCTACGAGGAGTGACGCGGCGCCGATCGCGCCGGCGCGGCGGTGCCCGCGGCCGCCGCGGCCGCCGCGGCGCTCCGCGCGGCCGCCGCGGGGGTGCGGTGCCGACGCAGCGAGTGGAGGGCCACGGCCCAAGCAGACCGACGCAGGCCCCGGACGCCCACCCGGGTACCCTCGCGTGGTGGCGAAGACCGGCAAGAAGCGCAAGGCGGCCTCGGGCGACGTGGCGACGAACCGCTACGCGTCGTACCGCTACGAGCTGCTCGACCGGCTCGAGTGCGGCGTGGTGCTCCAGGGCACCGAGGTCAAGGCGCTCCGGGACGGCTCGGCGCAGATCAAGGACGGCTTCGCCTCCATCCGCGACGGCGAGATGTGGCTGTACAACGTCCACATCCCGCCGTACGCGCCGGCGAGCCGCGCCAACCACGAGCCCGAGCGGCCGCGGAAGCTCCTCGCGCACAAGCGCGAGATCGACCGCCTCGTGGGGAAGAGCCAGGAGCGCGGGCTGACGCTCGTGCCGACCCGGCTGTACTTCAAGGACGGGCGCGCGAAGGTCGAGATCGCGCTCGCTCGCGGCAAGGACCGCTTCGACAAGCGCGAGTCGATCAAGGCGCGCGACCAGCGCCGCGACGTCGACCGCGAGCTGCGCGACGCCGGCCGCTGACGGAGGCGCTCAGCCCAGCGCGGGGCCGCCGCCGATGTCGCGCACGGTCGGTGCGTTCCAGTTCTCGGGGTCGAACTGCTGGTAGGTCGTCTCGCCGTCCCGGTTGTAGACGATGATCTCCGCCTGGCCGAACTCGCGCGCGTGCTCGCGGGCGTCGATCTCGGCCTGCTCGCGCGTCTCGTGGCGGCCGATCGGCGCGGGATCGTTCTCGTAGGCGACGATCCAGCCGCTCTCGCCCACGGGAGCGGGCTGCACGGTCAATCTTGGCTGCATCCTCAGGGACTCCCCGCGCGGCGCGTCGGCCACGCGTTCGATGCCGGTCGTCTGACGCCTACGCGTCGCTGAACGTGCGCTCGACGTGCGTCGCGTCCATGCCGAGCACGAGCAGCGCGATGAGGCCGAGGTACACGGCCGCGACGATGGCCCGGTCGCGCGGGCGGACGCGGTAGTACGTGCGCACGCTCTCGTCGCCGCGGCGAAGCGCGCGCCACCGGCGCCACGTCTCCATCACGGCGAACAGCCCGATGAGCAGGATGATCGGGTTCGGATACGTGAAGGCCAGGACCAGGATGCCCAGCAGCCCGACGAACCACATCCACGGCGTCATGGCGGCCATCGCGCGGCCGCCGTCCAGCGGGACGACGGGCAGGAGGTTGAAGAGGTTCAGGAAGAAGCCCGTGAACGCGAGCGCCTTCCAGAAGTCGCTGCCGGTCGCCTCGGCCAGCGGGATGCACGCCGCCGCGCCGAGCGAGCCGAGCACCGGGCCGGCGAGGCCGACGCGCGCCTCGGCGAGCGCGTTGTCGCCCAGCGACTTCGCCCACACGAGGGCGCCGAGGAACGGGATGAACACCGGCGCGCTGGCCTTGATGCCCTCGCGCCGCAGCTGGATGACGTGGCCCATCTCGTGCACGAACAGCAGCACGACGAACCCGACGGCGAACTTCCAGCCCCAGATGAGGCTGTAGGCACCGATCGAGACGAGCATCGACCCCGACGTCGTCAGGAGCTTCAGCTTGGGCAGCAGCAGGAGGACGGCCTTGAGCTTCGCCGCGTAGCTGAACGCGACGAGGACGCCCGCGACCAGCACGCCGCCGGCCCGCTTCCACCACGGGCGCCGCCCGCTGCCGAACGGGTCAGGGGACCCGTGCGGCTCGGGCGACCGCTCCGCCTCGGGCGGGCGGTCGACGTCCGTCGCCGCCGTCGGCGGCAGCCACCCGCCGGGGACGTCAGGGCTGCGCTGGTCGCTCATCCACACACAGTGTGGCAACCGCCGGTCCCCGGCGGTGTGGGCGGCCGGCCTCAGCTCGCGCCCACCGCCGCCGCCGCGTCCTCGGCCGCCTCGAGCTGGTCGCGGACGAGCTTGAGCCCGTTGTTCCAGAACTCGGGGTCGGCGAGGTCCAGGCCGGCGATCGCGGCGATCTCCTCGGGGCTGCGCGATCCGCCCGCGCTCAGCATCTCGATGTAGCGCGGCACGAAGTCCTCGCCCTCCTCGAGGTAGCGGCCGTACACGCTGAGCGCGAGGAGCTGGCCGTAGGCGTACGCGTAGACGTAGCCCGGCGTCCCGATGAAGTGCGGCACGTAGGACCACCAGGTCCGGTAGCCGGGCGTGATCTCGACGGCGTCGCCGAGGAGGTCGGTCTGCGTCGCGTGCCACAGCTCGCCGAACCGATCGACGCTGATCTCGCCCTCCTCGCGCCGCGTCGTGTGCACGGCGTGCTCGAAGCGGTTCATCGCGGTCTGGCGGAACACCGTGGCGATCGAGCCCTCGATGTTCTCGGCGAGCAGCGACAGGCGGGAGGCCGGCGTCTCCGCGGCGTCCAGCAGCCGCCGGAAGACGAGCGTCTCGCCGAACACCGAGGCCGTCTCGGCGAGCGTCAGCGGCGTGTGCTGCTCGAGGATCCCGCGGGGGATGGCGAGCGCGGCGTGCAGGCCGTGACCGAGCTCGTGGGCGAGCGTCAGCACGTCGCGCCGGCGCGAGGTGTAGTTGAGCATCACGTAGGGGTGCACGCTGGGCACCGTGTACGCGCAGAAGGCGCCGCCGCGCTTGCCCGGGCGGACCGGCGCGTCGATCCAGCTCTCGTCGAAGAACCGCCGCGCGGTGTCGCCCAGGATCGGCGAGAACTCGTGGAAGGAGCTCAGCACGAGGTCGGTCGCCTCCGCCCAGCCGACCGTGACCTCCTCGGTGTGCAGCGGGGCCATCCGGTCGTAGTCGGCGAGGCGGTCGATGCCGAGCAGCTGGGCCTTCAGGCGATACCAGCGCTGGGGCAGGTCGTAGTTGGCCTGGACGGCGTCGACGAGCGCCTGGACCGACTCGTCGCTGGCCTCGTTGGAGAGGTTGCGGCTGGCCAGCCAGTGCGGGTAGTGGCGCAGGCGGTCGTCGGTCGCCTTGTCCTGCGCGGTCGTGTTGTAGATGTAGGCGCGCGTCCGCAGGCCCGGCTCGAGCGCCGCGGTGACCGCCTCGGCCGTGCTCCGGCGCACCTCGCGGTCGGGGGACATGAGCCGCGCGAGCGCGACGTCGAGCGCGACCGGCTCCCCGGCGTCCGGCAGGTCGACGGCGAGCGCGCTCGTCTGCTCGGAGAAGAGCCGCGTCCACGCGTCGCGGCCGCTGACCGACTTCTCGGTCATGATCTTCTCCTCCGGCTCGCTGAGGAGATGCGGCCGGTAGCGGCGGATCGTCTGCAGGTGGTGACGGCTGGTCTCGAGGCCCTCGGCGCGCAGCAGCTCCTCGGCGCGCGCGTCGTCGAGGGTGGCCCACTCGAGCTCGAAGAAGAGCAGCTGCGTCTCGACCGCGGTGGCGCGCTCGGTCACGCGGGCGACCAGGGCGCCGTTGACCGGATCGGCGGTGTCGACGGAGAACCGCAGATGGGCGTAGTTGCCGGCGCGCCCCACGAGCTCGGCGATCTGCTGGAGCTCGGCCATCGCGGCGGCGAGCTCGTCGGCGTCGAGGTCGGCGACGCGCCCGGCGTAGCGCTCGGCGAAGGCGGCGGCGCGCTCGTCGGCCTCGGCGAGAAGGCGGTCGGCGCCCTCGGGGCCCGCGCCCTCGACGAGCGGCTCGAGGTCCCAGGCGACGTCCTGCAGGTCGGTGACGGTCATGTCCGTGAACGTTACGCGGCGGCGCCGCGCGGGTGCCGTCGACGCGCGTGTGCGAACTGAGATCCGGACGGTGCGGATTCTTTGACGCGCCATCTTGACTTCGCGTTCCGGACGGGCGTAGGTTCATCCCAGACGCGGAACCGAGTCGCAGAGAGCGAGGCCCAGGGATTGCGAGGCCCGCCACCGAGATACTGAGGCGCCCTTCGCGGAGCGACTCAGAGGACGGTATCCCAAGCGACTCGGCGCCGCGTCGCTTTCGTTCTCCGCCGCTTCTGCGCTCCGGACGGCATCCTGTCGGGCGTGGATGCGGGGACCCTCGAGACGGAGCGCCTTCTGCTGCGCCGCTGGCGGCCGGACGCGGACGCCGAGGCCTTCGCCGCGGTGAACGCGGACCCGGGCGTGATGCGGTTCATCCCGCCGTTCCGGCCGATGACGCGCGCGGAGAGCGACGCGCTGCTCCAGCGCACCACCGCCCACTGGGACCAGCACGGCTACGGCCTGTGGGCCGTCGAGCCGCGCGCCGACGGCGGCATCTGCATCGGCTTCACCGGTCTCGCCGTGCCGGCCTTCCTGCCCGCGGTGCTGCCGACGGTCGAGGTCGGGTGGCGGCTGCACCCGGCGTGGTGGGGGAGGGGGCTCGCGACCGAAGCGGCGCGCGCGAGCGTGCGGTACGGCGCCGACGCGCTCGGCCTGGCCTCGGTCGTGTCGATCATCGACCCCCTCAACGTCGCCTCGCTGAAGGTCGCGGCCAAGCTCGGAATGCGGCCCGGCCGAGACCGCGTGCACCCGGCGACGCGGCGGCGGCTGAAGGTCCTGGAACTGGACCTGCGCCCGGTACCCTGAGCCGCCGTGTTCTCCTTTCCGAACCCGGTGAACGAGAAGGCCGCGCGCGTCGTGGCCGGCGTCGTGGCGATCACGGGCGTCGTGATCCTGCTGACCGGCGCGCACTGGCTCCTCACCCCGATCGCCTACGGCTTCTGGGCCCGCGTGCTGACCGGTCCGACCCTGAGCCCGCTCGGGCGCGTCGCGATGAAGGTCGTCGCGCCGCGGCTCGGCCCGCCGAAGTACGTCCCCGGGCCGCCCAAGCGCTTCGCGCAGGGCATCGGCGCGGCGCTGACGTCGGTCGCGGCCGTCATGGCGCTCGGCCTCGGCCTCGACGGCGCCGCGAGCGCGCTCGTCGGCCTGCTCGTCGTCGCCGCCACGCTGGAGTCGGTGTTCGCGGTCTGCGTCGGATGCCGGCTCTTCGCCGTGCTGATGCGCCTCGGCGTCATCCCGGAGGAGACGTGCGAGGCCTGCGCCAACATCTGGGCGCGCCCCGAGACCTCCCGCTCCTGACCGGCGCGTTTCGTCGCTAGACTGAACAGGGACATATCCCTGGGGACGACAGGCTTCGACGTGGTCGATTCGCAGGGGTGGTCGCGAGCCGAGGTCCGGGGAGGCCTCGTAAAACACCCCGGAAAACCATACGTGCGGACTCTCACGAGTACGCCCTCGCTGCTTAGTCAATAGCTAAGCCGTGAGGTTTCGGCCCCCGCCTGTCGGCCGTGGGGATGTTCCGGAATCAGAATGCCGACTCACCCGAGGCGGTCCGCCTCCGCCAAATCGGGGACATCTTCAGGAGGCTGGTCCCGAGCAACCCCGCCGGTGAGGCGAGCTCGGGATGAGATCAGAGCACCGGATACGCTCGTAGACGCCACCTT
>JAXDHC010000119.1:0-2688 GCA_034664705.1 Solirubrobacteraceae bacterium | reverse complement strand
GAGCGCCTCGATCGACGGCGCGAGCGCGGCCAGCGCGCTGGCGAGTGTGAAGACCGAGATGCCGGCGATGAACATCCGCTTGCGCCCGAAGCGGTCGCCGAGCGCCGCGCCGGTGATGAGCAGCACGGCGAAGGCCAGCGTATAGGCGTTGACGGTCCACTCCAGCGCCTCGATCGAGCCGCCGAGATCGGCGCGGATCGACGGGAGCGCGACGCCCACGACGAGGTTGTCGAGGGCGGTCATGAAGAGCGCGATGCCGGTGACGACGAGCGTCCACCAGGCGCGCGGGGCGGTCGAGGGTGACATCGAGGACGTCTCCTTGGGGCGGGTGTGTGAGTGGTTACTCATTCTCTGGCTCAGAAAATGGCGGCCATGACGGCCGCCGGTCGATGCGTGCGCGGAGCGCGGCGCTGGCGCTAGGCGCAGTCCTTCTGGTCGCCGGCGAGCGCGCGCGCCCAGTCCTCGTCGAGCTGGTCGGCGTCGATGGCCGCCATGACGTTGCAGAGCATCCCGTGGGCGAACCACCCGGTGAGCTGCTCGGGCGCGGCGCCGGACTCGCGGGCGACGAGCGCGTACAGGTCGCGGAACGTGCGCCGCATCGCGTCGCGGATCAGCGGCTCCTGGCCGGCGGCGACCTGAGAGTGCAGCTGGACGAGCAGCACGTCGCGGTCGCGCTGCAGCAGCTCGCCGTACGCCCGGCCCATGGCCTCGAGGACGTCGCCGGCCTCCGTGCGCGCCCGCGCCGCCGCGTCGCGGAAGGTCGCGAGCAGGCGCTCGCGGGCGACGTCGCACACGCCGGCGAAGAGCTCGGCCTTGGTCGGGAAGAGCCGGAACACGTAGGCCTGGGAAATGCCGGCGGCCTTCGCGATCTCGAGCGTCGGCGCGGCGTGGTAGCCGCGCTCGGCGAAGACGGGCATGGCGGCAATGAGGAGGGCCTCGCGCCGCTGCTCCGCCGTCGAGAGCTTCCTGGTCGTTGTCGGCGCGCTCATCGTAGATGTGAGTGTGCACTCACTCATTGATCTTGTCAAGCCCTCCCGGGGTGGAATTCGCCGGCCACGATCGGCGGACGGCGTACGGCCGGTTGCGGCCACGACATTGGTCTTAAGCCCTTGACGCAGCCGTGACGTTCGTATCAGGTGTGTCTTCTTTCTCCGAGGAGGGCACCGTTGATGCGAGTCGTGCGACCGACCAGGCTGTTCCGCGCCCGAGGGACGCGAGCGCCGTGGCTCGTCGCGCTCGTGACCGTCCTCCTCGTGGCGACCGGAGCGGCTCCCGCGTCCGCCGCCGTGTCGGTCTCGCGCGCGGACGTCAGCGGCTCGACCCTCAGGCTCGAGGGCACCGCGACCGCGGCCCGGGACATCACCGTCGACGGCGTCGTCATGGGCCGCAGCGACAGCGGCGGCAAGATCAAGATCAACGGCAGCGGGTACACGTCGCCGGCCGACTGCACGATCGACGTCAACGACGGCTCGGCGACGCCCAGGGTCGCGACGCTCTCCGGCTGCACGGTGAGCTCCCCGCCGCCGCCGCCGGCGTCGAGCGGTCCGGCCGCCCCCGTCCCCAGCGCTCCCGCGAACGGCGCGAGCGTGACCGCGCCGCTGACGCTGTCGTGGTCGACGGTCACCCACCCGTCGGGCATCATCGGCTACAACTGGGAGGTCAGCAGCTCGCCGTCGTTCTCGCCGGTGGTGACGAAGAACTCGACGAACCCGGACGTCACGCAGGACACCGTCGGCGTACTGGCGGCCGGCACGTACTACTGGCGCGTCCAGGCGGTCAACGGGGCGCTCGTGCAGGGCGCGTGGTCCGCGACGCGGAGCTTCGTCGTCACCGGCGCGTCACCCGGCGCCCTCGGGGCGCCGGTGCTCGATCCGCTGCCGTTCGGCAACGCGCAGTACCACCCGATGGAGTCCTTCCCGTTCACGTGGAGCGCGGTTCCGGGAGCGAGCAGCTACGTCGTCGAGGCCAGCCGCGACGCGACCTTCCCCGACCCTCCCGAGATCAAGTTCGACAACATCCCCAAGACGAGCTACGGCCTGACGATGCACCAGACGCTGATCGGCAACTGGAACCTGCGCGTGTACGCCGTCGACGCCAACGGCGTCGCCGGGGCCCGGTCGAACGTCCGCACGTTCAGCATCTCCTACAACGCGCCCATCGGCCCGGCGCCGACGCTCGCCTCCCCCGCCGACGGCGCGACCCTCGACCTGCCGATCACGCTGGACTGGAACGACGTCGAGAACCCGCAGGACCTCGGCTACGAGATCCAGGTGTCCTCCGACCCGACGTTCAGCACCCTCGACATCCAGGGGCCGACCACCCCCTCGCAGTACACCGTGCTCTCGCTGCCCGCGGGGACGAAGTACTGGCGCGTGCGCTCCACGGAGGGTGACGCCTCGCCCACCACCGCCGCCATGACGGCGTTCTCGGCGGTCCGCTCGTTCACCGTCAGCGGCGGGCCCCCGAAGGTCGCGTCGATCGACCTCGGACGGCCGTCCGTCTTCAGCGGCATGAACGGGCACGGCACGATCCAGCTCAGCGGCCCCGCGCCACCGGGCGGCGCGGTCGTCGAGCTGACCAGCACCCATCCCGGCGCCACCGGGCTCCCGGCGACCGTGCAGGTCGACGCCGGGTTCGCGTTCGCCCAGTTCGACTTCCGCTACGGCCACGTGACCGAGCCGGCCGCCG
>JAXDHC010000118.1:0-2900 GCA_034664705.1 Solirubrobacteraceae bacterium | reverse complement strand
GAGGAACCGGCGCATCACGCGGCGCATCGTTCCGGAGTCCTCCACGATGAGGAGCCGGCGCTCACGGAGCTGCGGCGAAGGCGCCGCCGCGACCGCGTCCCCGTCGGGACCGGTGTGGGGCTCGCTTGCGATATGCGGATTCTGCCCATGTTCGACCCATGACGATGGTCTAGCGTCTGGCGCGATGGCGACCGCCGTCCTTACGCTGCCCCTGCGCACACCGGAGGACGTGCTGCTGACGCGTCGCCGCGCCCGCGATCTCGCGGCGCTGCTGCAGTTCACGCCCGTGGAGCAGATCGGGCTCTCCACCGCCGTCTGGGAGGTCGCGCGGCTGGCCGAGCGCCGTGGCGAGGCGGAGCTCGCGGTCATCGAGGCGCCGCCGTCGATCGCGGTGCGGGTGACGGTCACGGGCGTGCCGGCCTCGGCCCTGTCGGGCGCAGGCGACGGCCCGCGACTCGACCTCGACGCGCTCCGCCGGCTCGTGGACCGCGTCGAGGCGAGCGCCGCCCACGGCTCGGCGACCGTGCGCCTCAGCGCCGCCGCCGGGCCCGACGCCTGGGCTCCCGGGGTCGGCGACCTGGAGCTGGTCCTGCGGTCGCTCACGCGCCACGACACGACGGCGGGCGGTCCGGGCATCGTCGACGAGCTGCGCCAGCAGAACTTCGAGCTGCTGACCACGCTGGCGACGCTCCGCGAGCGCGAGCAGGAGCTCGTGCGCCTCAACGTCGAGCTCGGCGACACGAACCGGGCGGTGACCGCGCTCTACGCCGAGCTCGAGACCCAGGCCGAGGAGCTGCGCCGGCGCGCCACGGCCAACGCGCGCTTCCTCACGACGCTGACGCACGAGCTCCGCACGCCGCTGTACGCCGTCCGCGGGATGACGGAGGCGATCCTGCGCGACCACGGAGCGATCCCCGACGGCCTGCGCGACGACGTTGCCCTGATCGATGGCGCGATGGTGGAGGCGCTCGACCTCGTCAACGACCACCTCGACCTCGCCAAGCTCGCGGCCGGGCGAATCACGATCCGCCTCTCCGACGTCGACGTGGGCGAGCTGTTCGCGACGCTCCGGGCGATCATGACCCGCCTCCCGGGCCATGACGGCATCGAGCTCGCCTTCGACGATCCCTCGCACCTGCCGACCCTCCGCACCGACGCCTTCAAGCTGTCGCAGATCCTGCGCAACCTCATCGTCAACGCGCTGAAGTACACCGAGGCCGGGCACGTGCGGGTCTCCGCGACGACGGTCGGCGACGGCGAGGCGGTCATGTTCTCCGTGGCCGACACCGGGCCCGGGCTCTCGGAGGTCGATCAGCGCCGCGTCTTCGAGGAGTTCGTCCAGCTCGGGGCCGAGCGCCCCGGCGAGCTGCGCGGCACGGGCCTCGGCCTGCCGCTCACGAGGCGCCTGGCCGGACTGCTCGGCGGCGGCGTCGGGGTGGCGTCCGTGCTCGGCGAGGGATCGACCTTCAGCGCCACGGTCCCGGTGCGCCATCCGCCCGGGATCGAGGGCGTGGACGTCCTCGAAACGGGCTGAGCGGTCAGGCGGCAGACCTCCGCGACGGGTCGCTATCCTCGGGTCGGTCGCGCCGCGATGCGGGATAGTTCAACGGCAGAACGCTCGGCTCTGGACCGAGAGATCGGGGTTCGAATCCCTGTCCCGCAGCTCCACGGCGCGCAGGCCGCCGGCTGAGGACGCCGTCCGGCGGGGCGGCGGGCGTCAGGCCGCTTCGCTGCGCCCGGTGGCGAACTGCTCGGTGATGCGCTCCTCGAGCCCCGGGTCGAGGACCAGCAGCACCTCGTCGCCCGTCTCGATGAGCGTGTCGCCCTTGGGGACGAAGCCCTTGCCCTCGCGCAGGATCGAGATGATGAGCGCGCCGTCGGGGAGCGAGATGTCGCTCACCCGGTTGCCGATCACCGGCGAGCCGTCCGGGACCTCGAGCTCGATGATCTCGAGCTGCTCGTCGCGCAGGTCGAGCAGGTGCACCGTGCCGTAGGACGGGACCTCGTGCTCGATGAGGCGCAGGATCAGGTCGGTCGCGCTGACCGCCGGCTGGATGCCGAGCAACTCGAAGTACTGCCGGTTGCGGGGGTTGTTGACGCGGGCGATGATCCGCTCGCAGAGGTACTTCTCCTTCGCGAGCTGGCAGATCAGGAGGTTGTCCTCGTCGTCGCCGGTGACCGCGATCGTGAGGTCGGCGCGGTTGATCCCCGCGCGCTCCAGGACCCAGAGCTCGGTGGCATCGCCGTACTGGATGGCATGCTCGAGCTCCTGCTCGACGGTCAGGTAGCGCGAGCGGTCGCTCTCGATGACGGTGACCTCGTGGCGCTTGCTCATGAGCTCGCGCGCGAGGTTCCACCCCACCTTGCCGGCGCCCGCGATGACGACGTACATGCGGTTAGACCTCCTCGAGCGCGCGCTCGAACATCTCGATCGCGTAGCTCGTCGGGCAGATCGTGTGCAGGCCCTGCTCCGCGTACCACTCGGCGCGCGCCGGGTCCATCACGCGGCAGATCACGCGCGGGACCTGGAAGGCCTTGGCGGCGATCTGGGCGATCGTCAGATTGGTGTTGTCGCCGTCGGTCGAGGCGATGAAGACGTCCGCCTCCTCGATCCCGGCCTCGCGCAGGGCGTCGATCTCGAGCCCGTGGCCGAGCGTGAAGCGCCCACCCGCGTCCTCCCAGGTGGTGTCCATGCCGGAGTCGAGGCGCTCGTGGGAGAGCGGATCCTCGTCCAGGATGGAGACGTCGTGCCCGGCGGAGAGCATCGCGCGGGCCACCGAGGACCCGACCCGGCCCGCGCCCACGATCAGGATGAACGACACGTGCCGGGACTCTAGTGGTTCCGCCGTGATGGCACGCCCGGGGCGGCGGGACCCGCTGCGGAGGCGCAGCGGAGGTCG
>JAXDHC010000117.1:0-6831 GCA_034664705.1 Solirubrobacteraceae bacterium | reverse complement strand
TCTCGGCCGTGAGGAAGACGCGGCCGCCCCAACGGCGGTCGAGCGTCCGCGAGGTCAGCACGGGCGTGCGGTGCGCCACGCCGTGCAGGCGCGCCGCCGCGGCGCGGACGTCGTCGATCGAGATCGGGAGGGCGTCGCGCTGCGCGGCCATCGTCAGGGGCCGCTGGGGCGCGGCAGGAGGGGGACGGCGCGCGTCCAGTCGGCGATCTGACAGCCGTTCGTCCGCGAGAAGGCACGCGCGACGCGGCGCCCGCCGATGCTGCCGGTGACGCGCGCGCGTTCGGGGCCGCCGTAGATCTGCGTGCACGCCCGCCGCGGCGGGGCGGTGGTCAGCAGCGATGCGACCCGCCGCGCCCGCCGGCACGCGCGCCGCGCGCCGACGCCGCGCAGGTACCCGTCGGCGCTCGCCCGCGCGCCCGTGCAGCGCAGGTGGGCGACGTGGCGGACGGCGCCGTCGTCGCGCACGAACGTCACCGTGAGCCGTACGGCCGGGGCGCCGGCCGCGACCGGGGCCGGGGCCGCGGTGGCCGGCCCGGCGAGGGTCGCGGCGTCGAGGCCGGGGTTGGCGACCGCACCGGCCCGGCGGAGGGCCCGCGCGCCGGTCACGCGGGCGGGCCTTCGGCGCTGCTGACGTGGCTCATGGCGGCCATCGTCGCAGCTTCGCCGGGAGGAGCCACCCGGCCCCGGACGACGAGAAGGCCCGCATGTGCGGGCCTTCGTCGTGTCAGGAACGGCTTCGATCGATCAGGTGAAGATGATGATCAGGATGATGATCAGCAGCAAGGTGCCGATGCCGATGTACATGGACCCTCTCCTTCGCCGGGGACGCAGATGCGGTACCCGGAGAGCGGCGTGCGCATGCGCCGCCGGCGGCTGCCGCACCCGCGATCAGTGGTCCGCGACGTGGCCGCCCGCCGGCTCCAGCGGGCGCCCCTCGCCGGCCCACTGCTCGAGGCCGCCGGCCATCGAGTAGGCGTCGAAGCCGGCGCGCCGGAACGCCTGCGCGGCCATGAGCGAGCGCCCGCCCACCCGGCACTGGAAGATCACGGGGCGGTCGCGGTCGAGCGTCTCGGCGACGGAGGCGAGCTGCGTGAGCTCGACGTGCTGCGTGCCGGCGACGTGGCCCGCCTCGCGCTCGTAGGGCTCGCGCACGTCGATCACGTGCGCGTCGCCCTCGGCGAGGGCGTGCGCGGTGTGCTCGGTGCTGACCTCGAGGTCTGCGGCGGCGCTGGGCTCGGTCATGGAGGAAACGGTACTTCGCGCCGCGCGCGCGGGCGTCCGGCCGCCAGGCCCGGACGGCCGATCGGCCGCGCGCGGCGCTGTTACGGTTGCCGGGTCGGCGAGGAACGAGGCTCGGAGGGCCGCATGAAGGCGTACGACGCCAGCGCGACGATCGACGCGGGCCCGGAGGCGATCTGGGCGATCCTCACCGACGCGCCGAGCTACCCCGCATGGGACTCCGGCGTCCAGGGCGTGGAGGGGACGATCGCGCCGGGGGAGACGATCAAGGTCCGCTCGGAGGCCAGCCCGGGTCGCGCGTTCCCGGTCAAGGTGACCGAGTTCGCCCCGGGCGAGCGCATGACCTGGACCGGCGGGATGCCGCTCGGGCTGTTCAAGGGCGTGCGCACGTTCACGCTGACCCCCGCGGGCGACGGCGCGACGCGCTTCTCGATGCGTGAGGAGTACACCGGACCGCTGCTCGGGCTCATCTGGCGCTCGATGCCGGACCTCGGCCCGTCGTTCGAGCAGTTCGCCCGCGGCCTGAAGGCGCGCGCGGAGTCCGCGCCGTAGCGCGCGGCACGCCGGTCAGCCGGCGGCGGCCGGCGCCGGCAGGTCGCGCGCCACGGCGGCGAAGGACTCCCCGATGACCTCGGCCGCGTGGTCGACCTCCTCGCGGGTGACGACGAGCGGCGGCGAGATCGCGACGCCGTCGCCGAGCGGGCGGATGAGCACGCCGCGGTCGCGCGCCTGGGCGAACGCGCGCTGGGGGAGGTCGGGGTGCGCGGCGAGGGCGTCCGGCGCGAACGCCACGGCGCCCATCGCGCCGATGCCGGCGCGGATCTCGCCGACGAGCTCGCGCCCCTCCAGCCCGCGCAGCGCGCCGGCGATCTCGTTCTCGAGCCCGCGCCCGCGGTCGAGCAGGCCCTCGCGCTCGATGATGTCGAGGTTCGCGAGCGCGGCCGCGCAGCAGGTCGGGTGCGCGCTGTAGGTCGGCCCGTGACGGAAGATCGTCCCGGGCTGCTCCCAGAACGGCTCGGCCACGCGCCCGGAGACGACCACGCCGCCGAGCGGCAGGTAGCCGCTCGTGACCCCCTTGGCGAAGCAGATCAGGTCGGGGCGCACGCCGAAGCGCTCGGCGGCGAACCACGTGCCCAGGCGTCCGAACGCGTTGATCACCGCGTCGACGACGAACAGGATGCCCGTGCGCGCGCAAAGCTCGGCGACGCCCTCGACGTAGCCGGGGCGCGGCTGGTGCACGCCGCCGGCGCCGATCACCGGCTCGACGAAGACCGCCGCCACGCGGTCGGCGCCCACCCGCTCGACCTCGGCCTCGAGGGCCTCCAGAGAGTCGTGCGGGACCTGCGACGCCTCGGGGTCCAGCGGGCCCATGGCGACGCGGTTGGCCGGGATGCCGCCGAGGCTCGTGCCGAGCCCGTGCGTGCCGTGGTAGCCCTGCGCGCGGCTGATCAGGTGCACACGCTCCGGCGCGCCGGTGGCCGCGAAGTAGCGGCGCGCGAGCTTGGCGGCGGTGTCGATCGCGTCGCCGCCGCCCGAGACGAAGAACAGGCGCGCGTCGTCGACGGGCGCCGCCTCGCTGAGGCGCTCGGCGAGCCGCAGCGCGGGGTCGTTTGCGAACGCCCCGAACGCCGGGTAGGTGGCGAGCGGGCGCATCTGCTCGGCGGCCGCCACGACGATCTCGGGGCGTCCGTGGCCGACGTTGACGCACCACAGGCTCGCGGTGGCGTCGAGGTACCGGCGGTCCGCGTCGTCCCAGACGTACGCGCCCTCGCCGCGGGCGATGACGAGCTCGGCGCTGCGGACGGCGTGCATGTCGGCGAAGGGATGCCAGAGGCGGGTGTCGGCGCGCATGGGGAGACGGTAGGCCACCGCGACGTGCCATGTCGGCGAATGCTGGGGCGCCGCGTTGGCCCGACCGGAGAGGCGCGGGGCGCGCCAGGACCGGTTTCGGGCGCCGCCGCGCCGTTGGCGCGCTCTCGCGCGCGTGCCATCATCGCGCCATGCCCGCCCCGCGCCGGAGCGCGCCGGCCGTCCTCCTCGCCGTCGCGGCGGCGGTGGCCGCCCTCGGGTGCGGCAGCGGCGACCCGCCGGCGCGCTCCGACACGTCGCCGAGCGGCGCCGCCCCCGCGCAGACCGCGCCGCCGCCCAGCGACCTCGACGTCCCCGCCAAGGTGCCGCGCACGGCGACCGGCCCGGCCGACCGCGCATCGGTGCGCGTCATCAGGCGCTGGCTGGCGGCGCTCGATCGCGGCGACGTCACGCGCGCCGCGCACTTCTTCGCCCTGCCGAGCACGTTTCAGAACACCGGCACGCCGGTCCTCACGATCGACACCGAGCGCGAGCGGGTCGCGGTGAACCTCTCGCTGACCTGCGGGGCGCGCGCGATCGGGACCGGGGGAGCCGGGCGCTACACGATCGTGACGTTCCGGCTCCTCGAGCGCCCGGGCGGCGACTGCGGGACCGGGACCGGTCAGACGGCGCGTGGCGCGATCCTCGTCGGCGGCGGGCGGATCCGCGAGTGGTACCGCCTGCCCGACCGGCCGGGCGGCGAGCCCGACGCGCCGCCGGCGCCCTCGGGCCCGCTGGCCTGAGCCGCGGTGGGCCGGTCAGCGCTCCTGCAGCGCGCGGCGCGCGAAGCGCCCCGGCGTCGGCTCGGCGTGCTCGCCACCGGGCACGCGCACGCGGTCGCGCGGGGGCGGGGCGGCGGTCGGGCGGGGCTGCGCCTGCGGCGCGGGCGCCGGCGACGCCTGGAAGCGCCGCGCCCATGGCTCGAACCGGTCGGCCAGCCCCATCATGAGCAGTCCCCGGCTTCGGGTCGGATGGTCACGAGCAGCGCAAACGCCGGCCGGGGGCGGGACTTGCGCGCGCGTCGAGGCCGAAGCGGCGGACGGCGGGCGTTTCGCGCCGAACGGCGGGCGGACCGCGCCCACCGGCCCGGCCACCCGGCTATCCCCAGAAGAGGTTGAACAGCCCGAACTGCATGTCCGGGCGCCAGTCCACCGGAGGCCCGAGGCGCATGCGCTCCCCGGCGGCCGTGGGCTGGAAGCGCCAGCGGCGCAGCACCTCGGCGGCGCCGGTGTTCGCGTCGGGGACGACGAGCGTCGCCGGTCCCGGGCCGCCGGCCGCGGCGGCCATCAGCGCGGCGCCGGCGTGCAGGCTCGTCGCGCAGATCGACACGCCGGAGCCCCACGGCGACGTGACGGCCCACCCGACGGGCGTGCCGTCGCGCTCGGCCACGAGGCCGTTCAGCGGAACGAGCGCGTCGAGCACGGCGTCGCGCGTCTCCCCGGTGGCGCGCCGGTCGATGGAGCGCACCGCGGGCCGGTCGTCCTCCCGCACCGCGCGCAGCTCGATGCCCTCGTTCAGCCGGCCGGCCGTGCCGCGCCAGGCGGTCGCGCTGCCCTCGGCCTCGAAGCCGAGGCGCTCGTAGAGCGGTCTCCCCATGTCCGTGGCGAAGAGCAGCACCGTGCGCGCGCCGCGCTCGCGGAGGCGCTCGGCGGCGGCGTCGGCCAGCGCCGCGCCCACGCCGTGGCGGCGCGCCTGCGGCACGACGCCGAGCGCGCCGATCCAGCCCGTGTCGCCGAAGCTCGCGCAGCACACGCCGCCGACCGCGCGCCCGCCGCGCTCGGCGACGAGCACGTCTCCGGCCGCGCTGTCGCGCGGGAACGTGATGAGGCCGCCGACCGTGGGGCCGAACCCGGCGCGCGACAACAGCTCGCCGATGGCGCCGGCCTCGTCGTCATGGACCTCGCGGACCGCGGTCACGGCCGCGAACCGTAACCACGGTCGCGGTACGCGTGAGCGTGCGCTCAGGCGTACGGGTCCCGATATGTCGGGTCCCGGCGGTCGACGACGCGACGCTCGACGACGTCTGCGCGGTTGCGGTCCCACAGCGTCATCATGAAGAACGAGATCACCATGCCGACGACGCCCACGATCATGAGGATCAGCCCGATCGTCGGAAGGTCGATGCCCTCGAGGGAGTCGGAGACCGCGTAGCGCAGGATCGCGCCGATCGCGATGAGGAAGAGCGACGTTCCCAGTGCCATGCGAACCGTGGTACCCGCGCGGCACGGGCGGCAAGCCCGGCGCAATACCATGGCCGGCATGGCGACGACGCTGACCGACGTCTACGACCTGCCGCAGGAGCACAAGGACTTCCGCGACACGATCCGGCAGATCGTGGAGGAACGGGTCCGCCCCCGCGCCGCCGACATCGATCGCGCCGCCGAGTACCCGTGGGACATCCGGCGTCTGTTCGCCGAGCAGGACATCCTCGCGCTGCCCTTCGCGCCCGAGTACGGCGGCACGGGCACCGGGACGCTGATGCTCCAGGTCGCGGTCGAGGAGATCGCGCGCGCGTGCGCGTCCAGCGCCCTGATCCTGATGATCCAGGAGCTGGGGACGCTCCCGATCCAGATGTTCGGCTCGGACGAGATGAAGGAGCGCCTGCTCCCGAGGTGCGCCAGCGGCGAGTGGACGCCGGCCTTCTGCCTCTCCGAGCCCGACGCCGGGTCGGACCCCGCGGGGATGCGCACCACGGCCGTGCGCGACGGCGACGAGTGGGTCATCAACGGCACGAAGAACTGGATCAGCAACGCGTCGATCGCCGACTTCTACGTCGTCTTCGCGCGCATGCCCGCCGCGGACGGCGACGGCGGCAAGCGCCGCTACAGCGCGTTCGTCGTCGAGAAGGACCGCGAGGGCTTCAGCGTCCCCAAGCTCGAGCACAAGCTCGGCATCAAGGGCTCGCCCACCGGCTCGCCGGTCTTCGAGGACGTGCGCGTGCCCCGGGAGAACCTCATCGGCATGGAGGGCAAGGGCCTCTCGATGGCGCTGGCGACGCTCGAGCGCACGCGCCTCGGCGCGGCCGCGCAGGCCGTCGGCATCGCGCAGGGCGCCACCGACTTCGCCAACCAGTACGCCAAGGAGCGCGTCGCGTTTGGCAAGCCGATCCACGAGTTCCAGGGCATCGAGTTCAAGCTCGCCGACATGGAGACGCGCACCGCCGCGGCGCGCGAGCTGCTGTACAAGGCGTGCGCGATGGCCGACCGCAACGAGCCGGGCCTGGGCAAGTACACCTCGATGGCCAAGCTGTTCGCATCCGACGCCGCGATGGCCGTCACGGTCGAGGCGGTGCAGGTGCTCGGCGGCTACGGGTACGTCAACGAGTATCCGGTCGAGCGCATGATGCGAGACGCGAAGATCACCCAGATCTACGAGGGCACGAACGAGATCCAGCGGCTCGTGATCGCCCGGGCGATGCGCGGGGCGTGAGCCGTGCCTCCGCTGCGGCGCATCGCCTTCGCCGCCGCGGTCGCGCTGTGCGCGGGCCTGACCGCGATCGTCGTCCTCGCCGGCTTCAGCCCGAACGGGCCGCTGCGCGCGATCGAGACGCTGGCGGTCGTCGGCTTCGTCGCGGCCATCCTGTTCGGCGCGGCGATCGCCGTCGGCCTGCGGATGACCGACTACCGCGAGCCCGAGTCCGAGGCGGACTTCGAGAGGGTCGTGCTCCGCGCCGAGCGCCTCGCCCGCGAGGGTGTCGCCGCCGAGCCCGACGAGAACGAGTTCCTCGACCTCGACCCCTACGAC
>JAXDHC010000116.1:0-4234 GCA_034664705.1 Solirubrobacteraceae bacterium | reverse complement strand
CCGGCGCCCCGGTGATCGGCGACGCGGCGGACACGCTGCGGTTCCGCGGCGCGCTGCCGGGCGGGACGCTCGTGGCGCTGAACACGCTCGGGTCGATCGTCGTGTTCGCGGCGATCTACCGCTATGCCCCGCGGACGGTGTTGCGGTGGCGCTCCGCGTTCGTCGGCGCGATCCCGGCCGGCGTCGCGATCCAGGCGATCCCGGCGCTCGTCGGCCTGTACGTCGGCAACTTCGTCGGCTTCGCCGCGGTGCGCCTGTTCCTGATCCTGGCCATCGTGCTCCTCGGCCTCTACGTGATGGCGACGGCGATCCTGGTGGGCGCCGGGTTCGCCGTGAAGCGCGAGGTGCGCCACCTTCGCCGGGTCGGCGCGATGCCGCCCGCGGCGGTGCCCGGCGTCGCCTGCCCTCCCGCTCCGATGGAGGCCGGACGGCCGGCGGCGCCGACCAGCGCGTAGGATGCCGCGCGATGTATTACGACGACGACGCAGATCTCTCCCTTCTCGACGGCAAGACCGTCGCCATCATCGGATTCGGCTCGCAGGGCCACGCCCACGCGCAGAACCTCAAGGACTCCGGCGTGGACGTCGTGGTCGGCCTGCGCGACGGATCCGCCTCCGCCGACCAGGCGCGCGAGGCGGGTCTCGAGGTGCTGCCGGTGGCCGAGGCCGCCTCGCGCGGCGACATCGTGATGATCCTCGTCCCCGACGAGCTGCATCACGACGTCTACGAGAACGAGGTCCGCGACGGCATCGCCGAGGGCAACACGCTGCTCTTCGGCCACGGGTTCTCGGTGCACTACGGCGAGGTCGAGCCGCCCCCGGGCGTCGACGTCGCGCTGGTCGCGCCGAAGGGCCCGGGCCATCTGGTGCGCCGTCAGTACACCGAGGGCAGCGGGGTGCCGGCGCTGATCGCGGTCGCCCAGGACGCCAGCGGCAAGGCGAAGGACCTCGCCCTCGCGTACGCCAAGGGCATCGGCGGGACGCGCGGCGGCGTGATCGAGACGAGCTTCAAGGATGAGACCGAGACCGACCTGTTCGGCGAGCAGGCCGTGTTGTGCGGCGGCGCGTCGGAGCTGGTGCAGGCCGGGTTCGAGACGCTGGTGGAGGCGGGCTACGACCCGCAGATGGCGTACTTCGAGTGCCTGCACGAGCTCAAGCTCATCGTCGACCTCATGTACGAGAAGGGCCTGCAGGGCATGCGCTACTCGATCTCCAACACGGCCGAGTACGGCGACTACACCCGCGGCAAGCGCGTGATCACCGACGAGACGCGCGCGCAGATGCGCGAGATCCTCAAGGAGATCCAGTCCGGCGACTTCGCGCGTGAGTGGATCGCCGAGAACCGCGCCGGGCAGGAGAACTTCAAGCGCATGCGCGCCGAGCAGGCGGGCACCGAGATCGAGTCCACGGGCGAGGAGCTTCGCTCGCACATGGACTGGATCAAGCCGAGCTTCTAGGCCGCGACGGCGCCCGCACCGAGCGCGGCGGCGAGGGTCGCCGCGACGGTCCGGGCGTCCTGCGCGATCTGCCGATCGGTGCAGCGCACGACGCGGTGGCCGGCACGCGTGCGCGTTGACCAGCGGTCGCGGGAGGCCGTGGGCGCGGCAGACCTCGAGCATCGCCTTCTCGAGCTCGCTCTTCGTGAGGGTGCTGCCGGGGTCGTGGGCGTGGAGGACGGTCGTGAGGCGGGCAGTCCGGCGAGATCGAGCAGCGTGCGCGCCGGCGCGGTGACCGGAATGTCGTGGTGGATCGTCGTCTCGTGGGGGGCGACGGACGGCGTGCGATGGATCCGGATGCCCGGGCGATTGCGGCCGCCCGCAGTTCGGACGGTGACGCCGGGGTTCGCGCCGGCGCTCGCCCGCAGCTCCCACAACGCCGCCGCTGACAGCCGCACGGTGCGCGGCCGGCCAGTGGCGCCGGAAGAGCTCCTCCATGGCCGGCGCCGAGCCGGCCTGCGAGGCGCGCACGAGCGCGTGCTCGGTCGGCGCCCGGCGCGGCGCGCGGCTCACGAGGCCGGTCGCCGCGGGCAGCGCCGCCTCACGCGCCTGCGCCACGCTCCACCTCGCGGCTCGCCGGCCCGAACCCCATGGCGGGGATCGTCTCACCGCCCGCCGGCTGCATCCAGCGCGCGCGGGCCCCGCCGGCCGCCGGACGCCGCATGGTGAGCGCACGCTCCATGCGGTCTGTACGGCCCGCGCCGGCCCGGAGGTCCCGATACCGTTCGCTAGAGTTCGCCTGCCGTCGCGACTGGCGTCTGAAGGTGGAAGCGACCACCGTGAAGCGACGGCCTCAACCGCCGCGCGCCTGGGCACCGCTCCTGCTTACCGACCGCGAGAGTCCCTGCCATGACGCCGAACCCCTTCATCAAGCAGTACCTCATGACCGCCGGCCCGACGCCGCTGCCGCCGGCCGTGAGCCAGGTCATGGCCGAGCCGATCCTCTACCACCGCGACCCCGCCGGCGTGGCCCTCTACGCGCGGGTCCTCGAGCGCCTGCCCGCGGTGTTCCGCACGAGCAACGACGTGCTCCTGTTCGCGGCGAGCGGCTCGGGCGCGATGGAGGCGTCGGTCGCCAACCTCGTGCGCCCCGGCGACCCGGTGCTCGCGTGCGCCGCCGGCAAGTTCGGCGAGCGCTGGATCGAGCTCGCCGACGCCTACGGCGCCCGCACGACCCGCTACGAGCCGGGCTGGGGCAAGCGCCTGGACCCAGCTGAGATCGATCGCCTCCTCGCCGCCGACCCGGACATCACGGTCTGCTTCGCCACGCTCAGCGAGACGTCGACCGGCATCGTGCACGACATCCAGGCGATCGCCGAGGTGACCCGCGCCCGCGACGTCATCCTCGCCGTCGACGCCGTCTCCGGCCTCGCCGCGGTCGACCTGCGCCAGGACGAGTGGGGCGTCGACGTCGTCGCCGCCGGGTCGCAGAAGGCGCTCATGTGCCCGCCCGGCATCGCGCTGTGCTCGGTCTCCGAGCGCGCGCTCGAGTACGCCGCGCAGCGCCCCGGCGGCCGCTACTACTTCGACTGGGCCACCACGGCGGCCAACCAGCGCCAGAGCCCGCCGAACTCCCCGTTCACCCCGCCGGTCACCCTGCTCGCCGCGCTCGACGTCGCGCTGTCCATGATCGAGGAGGAGGGGCTGGACGACGTCTTCGCCCGCCACGCGCTCCTCGCCCGCGCCACGCGCGCCGGCATCCAGGCGATGGGCCTCGACCTCTACGGCGAGCCCGATGAGCGCGCGAACGTCGTGACGGCGGTCGAGCTGCCCGACGACATCGACGGCGGCAAGGTCCCGAAGATCCTGCGCGACCAGTACGGGATCACGGCCAACGGCGGCCAGGGCCGGCTGAAGGGCCGCATCGTGCGCATCGCCCACACCGGCTACTTCGGCGCCTTCGACATCATCGTCTCGCTCGCGGGCCTGGAGATGACCCTGGCGGAGCTCGGCCACCGCGTCGAGATGGGCGCCGGGCCGGGGGCCGCCCAGCAGGTGTTCCTCGAGGCCGGCGTCGCGGCGGCCGCGGCGTGAGCGCCACGACGGCCGCCCGGCCGCGCGTCCTCGTCAAGGAGGGCATCGGCGACCCCGGCGTCGAGCTTCTGCGCGAGCACTTCGACGTCGACCTCGGGCTCGACTGGTCCGACGACGAGCTCACCGAGCGCATCGGCGACTACCACGGCATGCTCATCCGCTCGGCGACCCAGCTGGACGCCGGCCTCCTGGCGCACGCGCGCAACCTTCGCGTCGTCGGCCGCGCCGGCGTCGGCGTGGACAACGTCGACGTCCCGGCGGCCACGAAGCAGGGGATCGTCGTCGTCAACGCGCCCGAGTCCAACGTCGTGACCGCCGCCGAGCACACGCTCGCGCTCCTGCTCTCGCTCGCGCGCAACGTGCCGCAGGCGCACGCGAGCCTCGTCGCCGGCCGCTGGGAGCGGTCGCGCTTCTCCGGCGTCGAGCTCATGGACAAGACGCTCGGCGTCCTCGGCTTCGGGCGCATCGGCCAGCTCGTCGCGCAGCGCGCGATGGGCTTCGGCATGCGCGTGATCGCCTTCGACCCGTTCGTGAGCGCGGAGCGCTACCGCGAGCTCGGGGTCGAGAAGGCCGAGTCCTCCGACGAGATCTACGCGCGTGCCGACTTCATCACGCTGCACCTGCCCAAGACGCCGGACACCGAGGGCTGGCTCGACGCCGCCGCCCTCGCCAAGTGCAAGGACGGCGTGCGCATCCTCAACGTGG
>JAXDHC010000115.1:0-8701 GCA_034664705.1 Solirubrobacteraceae bacterium | reverse complement strand
CGCAACCCCGACCTCGAGCAGCCCGGCCCCGACGACCTCTTCCGCGTGGGCGTCGTCGGCGCGATCGCGCGCATGATGAAGGTGCCCGACGGGACGCTGCGCATCCTCGTCCAGGGCGGCCAGCGCGTGCAGATCGACAGCTGGGCGCAGGAGACGCCGTACCTCGTCGCGGAGATCAGCGAGCTGCCCGACGCGATCGCCGAGACCCCCGAGCTCACGGCGCTGAGCCGGAACGTGTCCGAGACGTTCTCGCGGATCGTCGACCAGGTCCCCTACCTGCCCGAGGAGCTGCAGTACGCGCTCGCGAACGTCGACGACCCGAGCGCGCTCAGCCACCTCATCGCCGGCTCACTGCGCCTGAAGAGCGACGAGAAGCAGGAGCTGCTCGAGGAGACCGACGTCCTCAAGCGCCTGCGCCGCCTGGCCGAGATCCTCGCCCGCGAGCTCGAGGTCATCTCGATCGGCTCGGAGATCCAGAACCAGGTCCAGTCCGAGCTCGACCGCGGCCAGCGCGAGTACGTGCTGCGCCAGCAGCTCGAGGCGATCCGCAAGGAGCTCGGCGAGTTCGACGAGTCGGCCGTCGAGGCCAACGAGCTGCGCCAGCAGCTCGACGAGCTCACGCTGCCCGAGGAGGTGCGCCGGCAGGCCGAGCGCGAGCTCAAGCGCCTGGAGGTGCTGCCGCCGACGGCGGCCGAGTACGGCGTCATCCGGACCTACCTCGAGTGGATCGTCTCGCTGCCGTGGGACAAGACCACCGAGGACAACCTCGACCTGCCGCACGCGCGCGCGGTCCTCGACGAGGACCACTACGACCTCGAGCAGGTCAAGGACCGCATCCTTGAGTTCCTCGCCGTGCGCCGGCTGACCCCGGCGGCGCCCGGGGGCATCATCTGCTTCGTCGGCCCGCCGGGCGTCGGCAAGACGTCGCTGGGCAAGTCGATCGCGCGCGCGCTCGGGCGCGGGTTCGAGCGCATCAGCGTCGGCGGCATGCGCGACGAGGCGGAGATTCGCGGCCACCGCCGCACCTACATCGGCGCGATGCCGGGCACGATCGTCCGCGCGCTGCGCGACGCGGGCTCGAAGAACCCGCTGCTCATGATCGACGAGATCGACAAGATGGGCAGCGACTGGCGCGGCGATCCCTCCAGCGCGATGCTCGAGGTGCTCGACCCCGAGCAGAACCGCACGTTCCGCGACTACTACCTCGACGTCCCGTTCGACCTCTCCGACGTGATGTTCATCACGACGGCGAACACCCTCGACACGATCCCGGGGCCGCTGCGCGACCGCATGGAGATCATCGAGCTCTCCGGCTACACCGAGGAGGAGAAGCTCGAGATCGCCAAGCGCTACCTGGTCCCGCGCCAGATCGAGCGCAACGGCCTGAAGAAGAGCTGGCTGGCGATCACCGACAAGGCCCTGCGGGTCATCATCGCCGAGTACACGCGCGAGGCCGGGGTGCGCAACCTCGAGCGCACGATCGGCACGGTCTGCCGCAAGATCGCCCGCCAGATCGCCGAGGGCAACGGCGGCGCTCCGCGCCGGGTGAGCGTCGGCCCCGATCGCGTGCGCGAGCTGCTCGGCAAGGCGCGGTTCTTCGCCGAGGCCAAGAAGCGCACGCAGCAGCCCGGCGTCGCGACGGGCCTCGCGTGGACGCCGGTGGGCGGCGACGTGCTGTTCATCGAGGCCACGGCGATGCCCGGCAAGGGCAAGCTCATCATCACCGGCCAGCTCGGCGACGTGATGCGCGAGTCCGCGCAGGCCGCGCTGTCCTACGTGCGCGGGCACCATCCCGAGATCGCGCCCGGCCTGTCGGGCGACTGGTTCGCAGAGCACGACATCCACATCCACGTGCCCGCCGGCGCGACCCCGAAGGACGGTCCGAGCGCCGGCGTGACGATGGTCACGGCGCTGTCGTCGCTCATCAGCGGGCGCTGCGTGCGCGACGACGTCGCGATGACCGGGGAGGTGACCCTGACCGGCCAGGTGCTGCCGATCGGCGGGCTGAAGGAGAAGGCGCTGGCGGCGCAGCGCAACGGGATCACGACGGTGGTCGCCCCCAAGCAGAACGAGGCCGACGCCGACGAGATCCCCGAGCACCTGCGCCGCGACCTCGCGTTCGTCTTCGTCGACACCGTGCCCGAGGTCCTCGACACCGCGCTCGAACGCCCCTCGCCGGACGGCCGGGCGGCGCGGACGAGGCCCGGACAGCGCCCGCGTGCGGCGTCCGGGGCCCGGGTATAGGATCGCCACAGGATCGCAAACGACCCAAGGTGGAAGCACGATGGCGAAGAGCAAGCCCCAGAAGGCTCGGGCCGCTGCCGAGGGGGCGTGGGGGAACCAGTACGTTCAGCGCATCGTGCAGGATGACGAGCTGCGCGACAACGTCCTGGCGGCCCTCGACAACGCCCGCGACGCGTACGCCCGCCTGACCAACGGCAAGTCGGCCGCGAAGGTCGTCATGGAGGACAAGAAGTTCAAGAAGGACGTCAAGCAGGCCGCCGACGCGCTGAACAAGGCCGGGACGGCTCTCCGCGAGGGCCCCAAGCGCAGGCGCAAGGGCGGCTTCGGCAAGCTCCTGCTGCTGGGGATCGTCGGCGCCGGCCTGGCCGTCGCCCTCAGCGAGGACGTGCGCAACAAGGTCCTGGACGCCCTGTTCGGCAAGGAGGAGGAGTTCGACTACACGTCGACGACCTCGCCGCCCTCCATGCCCGCGGCGTCCGGCACGCCGACGCCGACGGCGTCGCCCTGACCGGCGAGCCGACCACGAGACCGTGACCAGGGCGCCCTTCGGGG
Organism: Solirubrobacteraceae bacterium; assembly: GCA_034664705.1. GTDB lineage: Bacteria > Actinomycetota > Thermoleophilia > Solirubrobacterales > Solirubrobacteraceae > JAOPZW01. The sequence goes on along the minus strand of JAXDHC010000115.1, from coordinate 5,905 downwards.
CGCCCTTGTCGTTCTTGGAGACTCAGACGGTGGTCGGCTGGCGCATGAGCGCCGCGACCGCCGCGGCCGGGCCCGGGCGCGCGAACAGGAAGCCCTGCATGGTGTCGCAGCCGCCCTCGCGCAGGCGGGCGAGCTGCTCCTCGGTCTCGACGCCCTCGGCCGTGACCGCGACGCCGAGCGACCGGGCGAGGTCGATGACCGACGCGACGATCGAGTCGTCGTCGGCCTCGTGGCCCAGGCCGCGGACGAACGAGCGGTCGATCTTCAGCCCGTCGATCGGCAGGCGGCGCAGGTAGCTCAGCGAGCAGTAGCCGGTGCCGAAGTCGTCCAGCGCGACGCCGACGCCGAGGTCGCGCAGCGCCTGCAGCGCGGCGACGCAGCGGTCGCTGTCGTCGAGGATGACGCTCTCGGTCACCTCGACGCAGAGGCGGTGCGGCTCGAGCCCGCTCACGGCGAGCGCGTGGGCGACCGTCGCGGTCAGCCCCGGCTCGATGAGCTGGCGCGCGGAGACGTTGACGCGGACGACGATCTGCCCGTCGTCGAAGACGCGCGCCTGGCGGCAGGCCTCGTGCATGACCCAGGCGCCGATCGGCACGATGAGGCCCGTCTCCTCGGCGATGGGGATGAAGTCGGCCGGCGGCACGACGCCGACGCCGGGCCGGTCCCAGCGCACGAGCGCCTCGACGCCGACGATCTCCCCGGTCGCCACCGAGATCTCGGGCTGGAAGTGCACGAGCAGCTCGTCGCGCTCGAGCGCGCTGCGCAGCGCCGCCTCGTCGGCCTGGCGCTGCACGACGCGGTCGCGGATGACCTGGTCGAAGATCGCCCAGCGCGCGCCGCCGCCGTCCTTGGCGTGGTACATCGCGGCGTCCGCGTCGCGCACGAGGTCGGCCGCCGCGGCGCGCGGGTCGTCCGTCATGGCGATGCCGATGCTGCCGGCGATGAACGCCTCGCCCTCGGCGAGCGCGAACGGGCGCGCGAGCGTCTTGAGCAGGCGCTCGGCGACCGCGACGGCGTCCTGCGCGTCGGCGATGTCCTCGCAGACCAGGACGAACTCGTCGCCGCCGAAGCGGGCGGGCGTCTCGTGACGGCGCAGCGCGAGGCGCAGGCGATCGGTGACCCCGAGCAGCAGCCGGTCGCCGGCGTGGTGGCCGAGGCTGTCGTTGACGACCTTGAAGCGGTCGAGGTCGATGAAGAGGACGGCGACGTGGCCGGGGCGGCGCTCCAGGCGGGCGAGCGCGGCCTCGAGCCGGCTCATGAGCAGGACGCGGCTCGGCAGCCCGGTGAGCGGGTCGCGCAGGAGCTGCTGCTCGTTCGTGCGCCACGACGCGATGTGGGTCAGGCTCGCCGCGAGCACGAAGCCGCCGTGGATGACCGCCCACCGCCACGGGTGCGCCTGGGCGTCGGCGTGCGCGTAGACCGAGCCGGGCTGCAGGACGCCGAGCACGCCGTGGTGCAGCACGACGTAGGCGATCGCGACGAGGAACGGCAGCCAGTCCTGGTAGAGCGTCAGGAGCCCGATGACGACGAAGAAGTGGAAGTGCGCCTCGATCGCGCCGCCCCACAGGTGCACGAGCATGGCCGAGCACGTCACGAGGCCGAGCGAGGCGCCGACCATGCGCCCGCGGGCCGGCACGCGCGGGGCCGCCGCGATGGCGCCGAGGGCGATGACCGGACCGACGTCGAGGAGCAGGTGGCCGAACGCGTAGCCCTGGGCGAGGCCGAACGCGAGGAGTCCGGGCACGTGGGCCAGGAGGACGGCGACGATGGCGCGGTGGCGCTTGCGCCACAGGTGGTCGGGCAGCATGCGCCCGCGCGGCGCACGGGCGCGCAGCGCGGAGAGATGCAGCCGAAGCGACGTGAGCGGGCCACGGGCGACACGCCCGGGCACGGGGGCCGGGGAAGGGGACACGTGGCCTCTATCGGGCGGGCGCGCGACAACCTTGACAGCGAGTTGGCGCGAACGGACCACCCGCCGGGGAGCCCACCCGCGCACGCCTTCGGGCCGGGACGACCGCCGCGGACAGCCCGGTTGACACCGGGGGCGCGCGCAGTGTACGTTCGCCGTGGGTTGACAACGTTGTCAGACAACGTTGTCCGAGGGAGTGAGAGCGAGAGGAGGGCCGGTGCGCGCGAACGCGGCGCCGCGACCGACCATGCGCGATGTGGCCGAGATGGCCGGCGTGAGCCTGAAGACGGTCTCGCGCGTCATCAACGGCGAGATCGGCGTGGCGACGGACACCGCCGAGCGGGTCGGCGCGGCGATCGCCGAGCTGGGCTTCGAGCGCAACGACCTCGCGGCGTCGCTGCGCCACGGACAGTCCTCCGGGACGCTCGGCCTCGTGATCGAGGACGTCGCCAACCCGTTCTACTCGGCGGTGGCCCAGGCGGTCGAGACCGCCGCGCGCGACCGTGGGCTGCTGCTGATCACCGCCTCCGCGCGGGAGGATCCCGAGCGCGAGCGCGAGCTCGTCACCGCCCTCATGCGCCGCCGCGTCGATGCGCTGCTCATGGTCCCGGCCGGCCCCGATCACCGCTACGTCCTCGCCCGCGGTGGCCGCATCCCCGCGGTCTTCGTCGACCGCCCGCCGGAGGCGATCGACGCCGACAGCGTGCTTGCCGACGACGCCGGCGGCGCACGCCGGGGCGTCGAGCACCTCCTCGCCCGGGGCCACACGCGCATCGCGTTCGTCGCCGACGCCGCCGACCTGTACACCGCGCGCGAGCGGCTCGGCGGCTACCGCGAGGCGCTGGCGGCCGCCGGCGTGCGGGCCGACCCGCTTCTCGTGCAGACCGGCAACCGCAACGCCATGGACGCCCAGGCGGCCGTCGAGCGGCTGCTCGCGCTGCCCGGCGGCCGGCGGCCGACGGCGATCCTCGCGGCCAACAACCGCAACACGGTCGGCGCGGTCCGCGCGATCGCCGCGCACACGCACCGGCCCGCCCTCGTCGGCTTCGACGACTTCGAGCTCGCCGACGTCCTCGGCGTGACCGTCATGCGCTCCGATCCCGGGCTGATGGGCGAGCGTGCGGCCGGGCTGGCCTTCGCCCGCCTCGACGGCGACGACCGGCCGCCGCAGCGGCTCACGATCCCCACGACGCTCGTCATCCGCGGAAGCGGGGAGGTGGCGCCATGAAGCCGTTGGTCCTGCCGCCGAACCAGTTTCACCGCTTCTACCGCGGCGGCGCGCGGATCGACGCGCTGCGCGGCGCCGCCGCGGGAGCGGACGGCCGCCCCGAGGACTGGGTCGGGTCGACGGCCACCGCGTTCGGCGAGGACAGCGAGGGCCTCAGCCGCCTCGACGACGGGCGCGTGCTGCGCGACGTCATCCGTGCGGCCCCCGAGGACTTCCTCGGGCCCGCCCACACCGAGCGGTGGGGCGCCGACCCGGCGCTGCTGGTCAAGCTGCTCGACGCGGGCGAGCGGCTGCCGGTCCACTTCCATCCGGGGCGCGCGTTCGCCCGCGAGCGTCTCGGCCAGCGCTTCGGCAAGACCGAGGCGTGGATCATCGTCGAGGCCGACCCCGGCGCCGTCGTGCACGTCGGGATGCGCGAGCCGGTCGACGCGGCCACCGTCCGCGCGTGGGTCGACAACCAGGACGCCGGCGAGATGCTGGCCGCGATGCACGAGGTGCCCGTCCGCGCCGGCGACGCGGTGCTCGTGCCGGCCGGCACGCTGCACGCGATCGGCGCCGGCATCCTGCTCGTCGAGCTCCAGGAGCCGACCGACCTCTCGGTCCTGCTCGAATGGCGGCGCTTCGGCATGGACAGCGGGCCCGAGCACCTCGGGCTCGGCTGGGACACGGCGCTCGCGGCGCTGGCGCGCGACGCCGCGGACCCGGCGACGCTCGTGTCGCCGGCCGGCCCGCCGGACGGTGAGCCCGTCGCGGCGCTGCTGCCCGACGCCGCCGCGCCGTACTTCCGCGCGCAGCGCCTGCGCCCCGCGCTCGGCGCCGTCGAGCTCGAGCCGTCGTTCGCGGTGCTCGTCGCGGTGGACGGCGAGGGGACGCTGCGCACCGAGCACGGCGACGCGCTCGCGCTGCGCCGCGGGAGCACCGTCCTCGTGCCGTTCGCGGCGGGACGGACGACGCTGGACGGCGCCGTGGACGCGATCCGCTGCCTGCCGCCCGCAGACACCGACGAGGAGGGAGCATGGTGAAGGAGCAGCCCGTCCTGGAGGCCCGGGACATCGTGAAGAGCTTCGGCCGGGTGCTGGCGTTGCGCGGCGCGAACTTCACGGTCTACCCCAACGAGGTCGTCGCGCTGATCGGCGACAACGGCGCCGGCAAGAGCACGCTCGTGAAGACGCTCACGGGGGTGCACCCGCCCGACAGCGGCGAGATCCTCTTCGAGGGCAGGCCGGTGTCGATCGCCACGCCGCACGACTCGCGCGAGCTCGGGATCGAGACGGTCTACCAGGACCTCGCGCTCGCCGCCGAGATCGACCCGGCGGCCAACATGTTCCTCGGCCGCGAGGTCCTGCGCCCGGGCGTGCTCGGCAAGCTCGGGTTCCTCGACAACGCGGCGATGCGCCGGCGCAGCGACGAGGCGTTCCGCGACCTCGGCGTCCGGATCCAGGACACGAGCGCGCGCGTCGCGAACATGTCCGGCGGCCAGCGCCAGGGCATCGCGATCTGCCGCGCGGTCACGTGGGCCAAGAAGGTCGTCTTCATGGACGAGCCCACCGCCGCGCTGGGGGTCGTCCAGACGCGCAACGTCCTCGACCAGATCAAGCGCGTGCGCGAACACGGGCTGGCCGTGGTCCTCATCAGCCACAACATGCCCGAGGTCTTCGAGGTCGCCGACCGCATCGAGGTGCTGCGCCTCGGCGCCCGCGTCGCGCGCCTGCGACCGCAGGAGGCGTCGATGGAGGACGTGGTGTCGGCCATGACCGGGGCGCTGACCTTCCACGAGGAGGAGACGGCATGAGCACGCCCACCGCTCCGCCCGAGCCCGAGCTCCTCGACGAGGCGCCGGAGCCGCGCCAGCCGCTCTGGCGGCAGCTCGTCGCCAACTCGAGCGTCTCGATCCTGCTGATCCTGGCGACCCTGATCGTCGTCTTCTCGGTCCTGCGCTTCCAGGAGTTCTTCGCGGTCTCCAACGCGCGCAACATCGCCACGGACGCCGCGGTCCTGCTCGTGCTCGCGACGGGCCTGACGTTCGTCATCATCACGGCGGGCATCGACCTCTCGGTCGGTGCGGTGCTGGTGTTCGCCGGCGTCATCTCGGCCAAGGTGATGACCGCGCTGGGCGGCGAGAGCTGGCCCGTCCTCATCGCCGGCCTCGGCGTCGCGCTCGTCGCCGGGTGCGCGTGGGGGCTGGTCAACGGGTTCCTGGTCACGAAGGCCAGGATCCCGCCGTTCATCGTCACCCTGGGCACGCTGGGGATGGCGCTCGGGTCCGCGCTGCTCATCACGGGCGGCGTGGACGAGCGCGACGTCCCCTTCAAGCTCATCGACACGATCGGCTCCGGGCGGCTGTTCGGCCAGATCCCCTATCTCGTCCTCATCGCCGCCACGGTGGCCGTCGTGTTCGCGATCGTGCTCGCCCAGACGCGGTTCGGCCGGTACACGTACGCGATCGGCTCCAACGCCGAGGGCGTGCGCCGGACCGGCGTGAACGTCGACCGCCACCTGGTGAAGGTCTACGCGCTCGGCGGCACGCTCGCGGGCCTCGCGGGGTACCTCTCGCTCGCGCGCTTCGGCACCACGTCGATCGGCGGGCACTCGACCGACAACCTCGACGCGATCGCGGCGATCGTGATCGGCGGCACCAGCTTGTTCGGCGGCGTCGGGACGATCCTCGGGACGATCGTCGGCGTCTTCATCCCGGCGGTCCTGCGCAACGGCTTCGTGATCGTCGGCGTCCAGCCGTTCTGGCAGCAGGTCGCCGTCGGCGCCGTCCT
>JAXDHC010000114.1:0-3671 GCA_034664705.1 Solirubrobacteraceae bacterium | reverse complement strand
TCGCCGCCCAGGCGACGGCGATCTCCTCGGGGAAGACGTGGGCCTTCTGCCCGAAGCCGCCGCCGATCTCCGGGCAGCGCACGCGCACGCGCCCCTCGAGCCCGAGGAGCGCGGCCAGCGACTCCTCGAGGATGTGGGGGATCTGCGTCGATGACCACACGAGCAGGCCGCCGTCCTGGGGGATGGCGAGCACGCCGCGGCCCTCCATCGGCGCGGCGCTGTAGCGCGGGCTGCGGAACTCGCGCTCGACGACGACGGCCGCGGCGGCGAAGCCCGCGTCGACGTCGCCGGTCTCGTAGGCCTCCTCGAAGATGATGTTGGCCCGCCCGCCCGGATGCAGGCTGGGCAGGTCCTCGCGCAGCGTGTCCTCGATCGTCGCGACGGCGGCGAGCGGCTCGTAGTCGACGGCGACCGCCTCGGCGGCGTCCTCGGCGAGGTAGCGGCTCTCCGCGACGACGGCGGCGATCGCCTCCCCGACGAAGCGCGCCCGCTCGCCCGCGAGCACGGGGCGCTCGATCCGCATCGCCCCGGGGCGCTTCAGCGTCGCGACGAGGGGGCCGACGTCGCGCAGGTCGTCGGGGCCGAACGCGAGCGCCACGCCCGGACGGCCCCGCGCCGCGCCGACGTCGACGCCGCGGATGCGGGCGTGCGCGACCGTGCTGCGCACGAAGCAGAGGTGCAGAGCGTCGGGCGCGGCGAGGTCGTCGATGAACGTCGCCGTGCCCGCGAGCAGGGTCGCGTCCTCGACGCGCGGGATCCGGCTGCCGATCTGGGCCGGCAGGCCGGGGAGGGGGCCGGCGCCGTTGCCGGAGCCGACCGGGGGCGCGGGCGCGGGGCCCTCGCCGTGTGCTGTCACCGAACGACTCTGAACACGGAGAAGGTCCAACATTATACGTTTGTCGTCATGCCGACCAGCGGACCCGCCCGATCCGACGTGCCCGACCCGCCGCTGCCCGGCGTCGGCCGACGCATGCTTCGCGTCGAGGACCGCCCGCTGCTCACGGGCCAGGCGGAGTTCGTCGACGATCTCACCTTCCCCGACGTCCTGCACGCGCGCTTCTTCCGCAGCCCGGTGGCGCACGCGACGATCGCCGGCATCGACCTCGCCGCCGCGCGCGCGACCCCGGGCGTGGCCGGCGCCTTCGCGGCCGCGGACCTCGGCATCGGCCCGCTGTGGCCGCCGGTGGACAACGCCGCCTCGCTCACGCCGTCGCGCCCGCTGCTCGCCGACGGCGTCGTGCGCTTCGTCGGCGAGGCGATGGCGGTCGTCGTCGCCGACTCGCCCTACGCCGCGGAGGACGCGGCCGCGCTCATCGAGGCCGACGTCGAGCCGCTCCCCGCGCTCGTGGACCCGGACTCCGCCGCGGACGCCGAGTCGATCCACGGGCTGGCGTCCAACGTGCTGTACGACGACGTCACCGAGGTGGGCGACGTCGAGGCCGCCTTCGCGGGCGCGGCGGCGGTCGTCGAGCGCACCTTCCGCAACCCGCGCTACTGCGCGACGCCGATCGAGCCGCGCGGCGTCGTGGCGGCGCCCGACGGCGACGGCCTGCGGGTGTGGTCCTCGACGCAGGTGCCCCACATCCTCGCCGCGGTGACGGCGGAGCTGCTCGGCCTCGAGCCCGGGCAGGTGCGCGTGAGCACGCCCGACGTCGGCGGCGGCTTCGGCCAGAAGGCGCACGCCTACCCCGAGGAGATCGTCGTCGCGTGGCTGGCGCGGCGGCTCGGGCGGCCGGTGAAGTGGGTCGAGGACCGCAGCGAGAACCTGCTCGCCGCCAGCCACGCCCGCGACCAGACCGTCCGCGTGCGGGCGGCCGTCGACGCCGAGGGCCGCCTGCTCGCGATCGACGCCGACGTCACCTGCGACGTCGGCGCGTACGGCGTCTACCCGCACGCGCACCTGCTGGAGGCGCTCGGCACGCCGGCGATGATCCCGGGGCCGTACCGCCTGGACACGTACCGTGCCCGGGCCCGGGCGATCGCGACCAACAAGTGCCCCGAGGGCGCCTACCGCGGCGTGGGCCTGCCGGTGTCGGCGTTCGTCCACGAGCGGCTCATGGACCTGCTCGCCCGCGAGACCGGCATCGACCGAGCGGAGCTGCGCCGGCGCAACCTCGTCACGGCCGGCGAGATGCCCTACGCGACCGTCACGAACCAGCGCTACGACAGCGGCGACTACGCCCTCGCGCTCGAGCGGGCGCTGGAGGCGATCGGCTACGAGGGCTTCGCGGGCGAGCAGCGCGCCGCGCGCGCGGAGGGGCGGCTCCTCGGCCTGGGGATCTCGTCCTACGTCGAGTACACGGGCATGGGCTCGCGCGTGTTCCAGGCCCGCGGCATGATCGGCATCGCCGGCCACGAGCACGCCTGGATCCGGCTCGACGACGACGGCGCGGCCACCGTGTGGACCTCGCTCCCGTCGATCGGCCAGGGCCTGGCCACGACGTTCGCCCAGCTCGCCGCCGACGCCTCGGGCCTGGCACCCGAGGCGGTGCGCGTGGCGCGGTCGGACACCGGCGTCGGCCCGGGCGACGGGACGGGCACGTTCGCCAGCCGCAGCGCGGTGTGCGGTGGCGGGGCGCTCGCCGTCGCCGGCGACGAGCTGCGCCGGCGCCTGATCGACGACGCCGCGGAGCACCTCGAGGCCGCGACCGCCGACCTCGAGCTCGCCGGCGGCCGCGTGACCGTGCGCGGGTCGCCGTCGCGCGGGGTCTCCGTCGCGGAGCTCAGCGCGGGCGCGGCCGACGGGCGCTACGACGTGGACGCCAGGTTCGACTCGCCGACGACCGTCTACCCCTACGCCACGCACGCCTGCGTCGTCGAGGTGATCGCCGACACCGGCGAGGTGCGCGTGCTGCGCTACGTCGTCGCCGAGGACTGCGGCCGGGTGATCAACCCCCTGATCGTCGAGGGCCAGGCGCACGGCGCCATCGCGCAGGGGATCGGGGGAACGCTGCACGAGGCGCTGCACTACGACGAGCAGGGCCAGCTCGTCACCGCCTCGCTGCTGGACTACCTCATCCCGACGGCCGCGGACCTTCCCGCCATGGCGATCCAGCACCTCGAGATCCCCGCGCCCGACAGCCCCAACGGCGCCAAGGGCGTGGGCGAGGGCGGCACGCTCGCGCCGCCCGGAGCCATCGCCAACGCCGTGTCGCACGCGCTCGGGACGGAGCTGAACGAGCTGCCGCTGACGCCAGAACGGGTGCTCCACGCCATCGAGCGCGGGAATACCCGCAGCTCGTGATCGGCTTTGCGGTGGCGTTGGGCGAATGTATTACGATCAACCAATGGCGAGGGAGAGCTCAATGAGGCTGGAGAAGCAGCTGACCGTCGGAGCGCCGCCGGACCAGGTGTGGGCCGAGCTCCTCGACGTCGCCGACCTCGCCGCCTGCCTGCCCGGCGCCGAGGTCAGCGCCGCGCCCGGCGAGCCCGTCGTCCGCGGCGAGCTCACGATCGGGAGCAACGGCTCGACCGTGCGCTGCCAGGGCACGGTGCGCCCGGTCGACGCCGACGAGGACGAGCGCACCGCCACGCTGCGCATCCAGGGCCGCGAGGTCGGCGGCTCGGCGCTGGCGACGGCGCTGCTGCGCGGTCAGGTCGGCACGGCCGACGGCGCCACCACGATCCTCGTCAGCGCCGACCTCGACCTCACCGGCCAGCGCGCGGACCCG
>JAXDHC010000113.1:0-11102 GCA_034664705.1 Solirubrobacteraceae bacterium | reverse complement strand
CCGGCGACTTCCGCGGCCTGACCGACAAGCTCGACTACCTGCAGTGGCTGGGCATCGACGTGATCTGGCTGCTGCCGATGTACGCCTCGCCGCTGCGCGACGGCGGCTACGACATCGCCGACTACCTCCACGTGCACCCCGACTACGGCACGATGGACGACGTGCGCACGTTCATCGAGGCCGCGCACGAGCGCGGCATCCGCGTCATCGCCGACCTCGTCATGAACCACACCTCCAGCGACCACGCGTGGTTCCAGACGGCGCGCAAGGCGCCCGCCGGGTCGCGCGAGCGCGAGTGGTACGTCTGGTCGGACACGGTGCACCGGTACGAGGAAGCCCGGATCATCTTCACCGACACCGAGACGTCGAACTGGACGTGGGACGAGGAGGCCGGCGCCTACTACTGGCACCGCTTCTTCTCCCACCAGCCCGACCTCAACTTCGACAACCCCGAGGTCCAGGAGGCGATGCTCGACGCGCTGCGCTTCTGGCTCGACCTCGGCCTGGACGGCTTCCGCCTCGACGCGGTGCCCTACCTCTACGAGCGCGAGGGGACCAACGGCGAGAACCTGCCCGAGACCCACGCGTTCCTCAAGCGTGTTCGCGCGACGGTCGACGACGAGTACCCCGACCGGGTGCTGCTCGCCGAGGCCAACCAGTGGCCGGAGGACGTCGTCGAGTACTTCGGCGACGGCGACGAGTGCCACATGGCGTTCCACTTCCCGGTGATGCCGCGCATGTTCATGGCGCATCGCCGCGAGGAGGCGGCGCCGATCTACGAGATCCTCGAGCGCACGCCGCCGATCCCGGACAACTGCCAGTGGGGCCTCTTCCTGCGAAACCACGACGAGCTGACGCTCGAGATGGTCACCGACGAGGAGCGCGACTACATGTACGCGGAGTACGCCAAGGACCCGCGCATGAAGATCAACGTCGGCATCCGCCGGCGCCTCGCCCCGCTCCTCGACGGCGGCCGCGACGAGATGGAGCTCATGCACGCCATCCTGTTCTCGCTGCCGGGCAGCCCGGTGCTGTACTACGGCGACGAGATCGCGATGGGCGACAACGTGTTCCTCGGCGACCGCGACGGCGTGCGCACGCCGATGCAGTGGACGGGCGACCGCAACGGCGGCTTCTCGCGCGCGGACTTCGCCCAGCTCTACGCGCCGCCGCTGATGGACCCGGTCTACGGCTTCCAGGCGGTCAACGTCGAGGCCCAGCTGCGCACGCCGACGTCGTTCCTGCGCTGGCTGAAGCGCTTCATCGCCCTGCGCAAGGAGCACCCCGTGTTCGGCCTGGGCACGTACGAGCCGCTGACGCCGAGCAACCCGAAGATCTTCGCCCACATCCGGCGCTACGAGGACGACGTCGCGCTCTGCGTCCACAACCTCGCCCGCTCGGCGCAGGCGGTCGAGCTCGACCTGTCGGGCTACGAGGGCCGCTGGCCCGAGGAGATGTTCGGGCGCACGCGGTTCCCGCCGATCGGCGAGCTGCCCTACCTCCTGACGTTCGCGCCGCGCGGGTTCTTCTGGTTCCTCCTGCGCGAGGACACCGACGCCGACATGGAGCAGACAGATGGCAACGCCTGATCTCGCCCGCCTGGACGAGGAGCGGCTGTCCGAATGGCTGCTGAGCCGCCGGTGGTTCGGGTCCAAGGCCCAGGACCTGTCGCACATCGGCGTGCTCGACACGGTGACGCTGCACGAGGGCCCGCCGGCGCTGCTGCTCGCGCTCATCGAGGCGCGCTTCCCGACGGGGACGCACAACATCTACCAGCTGCTGCTCGGCGTGCGCCCGGCAAGGGAGGGGTGGACCGAGGGCCACCTCGAGGACATCGACGGCGTCACGCTCTACGACGCCGTGGCCGACCCGGACGCCGTGGCCGGGCTCGCGGCGCTGCTCGGGTCGTCGGCGACGATCGAGTCCGAGCGGGCGACCGTCGACTTCTACTGGCCCGAGGGCGCGGAGCCGCCCGGCCCCGGCGCGAGCGTGCGCCCGGTGGGGGCCGAGCAGTCCAACAGCTCCTTCGTCTTCGACGACACCTACGTGCTCAAGGCGTTCCGGCGCCTGGAGGCGGGCGACAACCCCGAGCTCGAGATGACGCGCTTCCTCACCGAGCGCGAGTTCCCCAACGTCGCCGCGCTCGCCGGCTGGGCCGACTACCGGGGCGAGCTGATGGACGCGACACTCGCCGTGGTGCAGCGCTTCATCAAGGGCGGTCGCGACGGCTGGGAGCTCGCCCTCGACGAGATCGGCTCGGACCCCGAGGTCTTCGTCGCCCGCATGGCGGAGCTCGGCGCGGTCATCGGGCGCATGCACACGACGCTCGCCTCGGACGGGACCGACCCGGCCTTCGCGCCGGAGGAGCCCAGCGTCGAGTCCACGTCGCTCATCACCGCGACCATCGACGAGCAGATCGAGCGGCTGTTCGTCGACCTGCCCGAGCTGGAGGCGCTGGAGCCGATCGCCCACCGCGGCGAGGAGGTCCGCGACCGCCTGCAGCTGCTGTCGCACGTGGGCTCCGGCGGCAAGCTCATCCGCCAGCACGGCGACCTGCATCTCGGCCAGACGCTGCTCGCGCCGGACCGGTGGATCGTCCTCGACTTCGAGGGCGAGCCGGCGCGGGCGCTCATCGACCGGCGCCGCAAGCGCTCGTGCCTGCGCGACGTCGCCGGCATGCTGCGCTCCTTCGCGTACGCCGCCTCGGCCTCGCAGCTGCAGCGCGACACGCCGGCGCCCGAGGGCTGGGAGGACCGCACGCGCGAGTCGTTCCTCACCGGCTACTTCGGCGCCGTGGACCAGTCGCTGCTGCCCCCCGGCGAGGCGGCGTCCCGCACCCTGCTGACCATCTTCGAGCTCGAGAAGGCGGTCTACGAGCTGCGCTACGAGCTCAACAACCGCCCCGACTGGGTGCGCATCCCCGTGGCGGGGATCGCCCGCCTGCTGGAGGAGCCGATCCCGTGAGCATCGACACCGACATCGAGGCGCTCGTCCAGCGCGACCTCGCAGAGCCACACCGGCTGCTCGGCGCGCACCCGAAGGACGGGGGCGTCGTCATCCGCGCCTTCCGCCCGGACGCCGCGAAGGTCGTCGCGCGCCCGGAGGGCGGGAAGCCGGTCGAGCTCGGGCGCCGTCACGAGGCGGGCCTCTTCGAGGGCGCGGTGCCGGGCGCGACGCTGCCGCTGCGCTACGAGCTCGAGGTCGCCTACGACGGCGACACCTACACGCTGCGCGACCCCTACGCGTTCCTGCCGACGCTCGGCGAGGTCGACCTGTACCTCGCGGGCGAGGGCCGCCACGAGGAGCTCTACGAGAAGCTCGGCGCGCACGTGCGCGACATCGACGGGGCGCACGGCGTCGCGTTCGCGGTGTGGGCGCCGTCGGCGCGCTCGGTGAGCGTCGTCGGCGACTTCAACTCCTGGGACGGGCGCCTCCATCCGATGCGCTCGCTCGGACCGACCGGGATCTGGGAGCTCTTCGTGCCCGGCGTCGAGGAGGGCCACCGCTACAAGTTCGAGATCCGCGCGCAGGACGGGTCGCTGCTGCTGCGCGCCGATCCGTACGCCTTCGCGGCCGAGGTGCCGCCGGAGACGTCGTCGGTCGTGCACCACCCGCGCCACGAGTGGCGGGACGGCGCGTGGATGTCCGAGCGCTCCGACGGCCCGCCGCTGCGCGAGCCGGTGTCGATCTACGAGGTGCACCTCGGCTCCTGGCGGCGCAAGCCCGAGGAGGACAACCGCTCGCTGACCTACCTCGAGCTCGCCGACGAGCTCGGCGACTACGTCGCGGAGCTCGGGTTCACCCACGTCGAGTTCATGCCCGTCATGGCGCACCCGTTCAGCGGGTCGTGGGGCTACCAGGTGACGTCGTACTTCGCGCCCACGCCGGTCTTCGGCTCGCCCGACGACCTGCGCGAGTTCATCGACCGCCTCCACCAGCGCGGCATCGGCGTGATCCTCGACTGGGTGCCTGCGCACTTCCCGCGCGACGAGTGGGCGCTCGCGCGCTTCGACGGCACGGCGCTCTACGAGCACGCCGACCCGCGGCGCGGCGCGCACCCCGACTGGGGCACGCTCGTGTTCAACTTCGGCCGCAACGAGGTGCGCAACTTCCTGCTGTCCAGCGCGCTCTTCTGGGCCAACGAGTTCCACGCCGACGGCATCCGCGTGGACGCCGTCGCGTCGATGCTCTACCTGGACTACTCGCGCAAGGAGGGCGAGTGGATCCCGAACCAGTTCGGCGGCAACGAGGACCTCGAGGCCGTCTCGTTCCTCAAGGAGCTCAACGAGGTCCTGCACGCCCGCGAGGAGGGCTTCATCTCCGCCGCGGAGGAGTCGACGGCGTGGCCGGGGGTCTCGCGGCCGGTGTACCTCGGCGGGCTCGGCTTCGGGTTCAAGTGGAACATGGGCTGGATGCACGACACGCTCGGCTACTTCGAGCAGGACCCCGTGTACCGCCGCTACCACCACCACGAGCTGACGTTCAGCCTCGTCTACGCGTTCAGCGAGAACTTCATCCTGCCGCTCAGCCACGACGAGGTCGTGCACGGCAAGGGTTCGCTGCTGCAGAAGATGCCCGGCGACAAGTGGCAGAAGCTCGCCAACCTGCGGTCGCTGTACGCCATGCAGTGGGCCCACCCCGGCAAGAACCTGCTGTTCATGGGACAGGAGTTCGGCCAGGAGCAGGAGTGGAGCCACGAGCGCTCGCTGGACTGGCACCTGCTCGAGGACCGCGGCCACGACGGGCTGCGCCGGCTCGTCTCCGACCTCAACCGCGTGTACCGCGCGCGGCGGGCGCTGTGGGAGGTCGACTTCGAGCCCGAGGGCTTCTGGTGGCTGGAGCCCAACGACGCCGAGAACAACGTCGTCTCGTTCGCGCGCGGGTCGCGCAGCGCCGAGGACGTCGTCGTCACCGCGGCCAACCTGTCGCCGGTCCCGCGCGAGCGCTACCGCATGGGGCTGCCGAAGCCGGGCCGCTGGACCGAGGCGGTCAACACCGACTCGGAGTTCTACGGCGGCTCGGGCGTCGGCAACTTCGGCGGCGTGGACGCCGAGCCGGTGCCCTGGCACGGCCAGCCCTACTCCGCCGAGCTCACGCTGCCGCCGCTCGGGGTGGTCTGGCTCGTGCCCGAGCAGCGCTGAGCGCGCCGCGCGCATGCGCTTCTGCGCGAACGTCTCGATCCTCTTCCAGGACGCGCCGTTCCTGGAGCGGTTCGCGCGCGCTTCGCGGGCCGGGTTCCGCGCCGTCGAGTTCTGGTGGCCGGCGGGCGAGGCGCTCGACGAGGTCGCCGGGGCGATCGGCGACGCCGGCCTGTCGGTGGCCCTGTTCAACTTCGACGGCGGCGACATGGCGGCGGGCGACCGCGGGCTCGCCGGCGACCCGGAGCGCTCGGGGCGCTTCCGCGAGAACGTGCCGGTCGCGCTGGAGCTCGCGCAGCGCCTCCGCTGCCCGCGCCTGAACGCGCTCGTCGGCCTCGAGCAGTCGCGCGGCGAGCGCGAGTCCCAGCTGCGCCTCGCGGCCGAGAACGTGCGCTGGGCGGCCGACCAGGCGGCGCCGCTGGGGATCGACGTCACGATCGAGGCGCTCAACACCTTCGACAACGGCCCGTGCCTGCTGCACGGCACGCCGCAGGCGGCGGCGTTCCTCGACGAGGTCGACCGGCCCAACGTGCGGCTGCAGTACGACGCGTACCACATGCAGCGCATGGAGGGGAACCTGGTGGCGACGATCACGGAGTTCGCGACGCGCATCGGCCACATCCAGATCGCCGACTCGCCGGGGCGCGGCGAGCCCGGCACCGGGGAGATCGCCTACGGCTTCGTGCTGCGCGCCATCGAGGCGCTCGGCTACGACGGCTGGGTCGGGCTCGAGTACGCCCCGACGACGCCGACCACGGAGGACAGCCTCGCGTGGCTGCCGGCCGACCGGGCGGGAGACGTGGCGGTCGACCGGCTTGCACTCTGAGGAGGGATCGCGACATGGCGGACGAGCGCATCGGCTTCATCGGCCTCGGCGTCATGGGCAAGCCCATGGCGCGCAACCTCATGGCGGCCGGCCACGACCTGGTCGTCTTCAGCCGGACGCGGGCGGACGTCGACGAGCTCGCCGGTGACGGCGCGGTGGCGGCGGCGAGCGCGCGCGAGGTCGCCGGGCAGGCGGCGGTGACGATCCTGATGCTGCCCGACTCGCCGCAGGTCCGCGACGTGCTGACCCGGGAGGACGGGGTGCTCGCCGGCGCCCGTGAGGGTGCGCTCGTCGTCGACATGAGCACGATCTCGCCGGTGGTGACGCGCGAGCTCGCCGAGGAGGCGGCCGTGCGCGGCGTCGGCTACGTCGACGCGCCGGTGAGCGGGGGAGACGTGGGGGCGCGCCAGGCGACGCTGTCGATCATGGCCGGCGGCTCCGAGGCAGACGTCGCGCGGGCCCGGCCGCTGTTCGAGGCGCTCGGACGGACCATCGTCCACGTGGGGCCGGTCGGCTCGGGGCAGGTCGTGAAGGCCTGCAACCAGGTCGTGGTGGCGCTGACCATCGAGGCCGTCAGCGAGGCGCTCGTGCTCGGGTCCCGGGCGGGCGTCGACCCGGCGGTGATCATCGAGGTGCTCTCGGGCGGCCTCGCCGCCAATCGCGTGATGGAGATGCGCGGGCGCAACTTCCTCGAGCACGACTTCACGCCCGGCTTCCGGATCGACCTGCACCACAAGGACCTCGGCATCGCGCTGGAGACGGCGCGGGAGTACGGCGTCGCCCTGCCGTCGACGGCCGCGGTCAACGAGATGCTCCAGGCGCTGCGCGCGCGCGGGCGCGGCGATCTCGACCACTCCGCGCTGCTCACGTTCGTCGAGGAGCTCGCCCAGCACCGGATCGGCGACGGCGCCGAGGGCTAGGGCTGCGGCGACGGCAGCCGGTGGCGCTCGTCGGCGAGCGCACGGGCCCGGGCGAGCGTCCCGGGGTGAAGGGCGGCGTCGCGCAGCGTCCGCAGCCGGCCGTAGGCGTCGATGACGGCGCGGTCCACGTCGGCGACCTCGAGGCCGGGGACGGCGTCCTCCGCGGCGCCGGCGGTGGCCGGATCCCAGTCCATCGCGAGGTGCGCGTAGACCTCCTCGAGCACGGCGCGCACACGGTCGCCGCCGCGGACGACGATGACGGCGCCCAGCAGCGAGCCGCCGCGCACGAGCCGCTGCGCCGTCCCGGCGAGCTTGGTCCGCCCGCCGGCGTTCACCGTCCACGCGCCCGGGCAGTACTCGCCGGGCACCTCGCCCACGCGCGCATCGACGCCGACGGCTCGCAGCGCACGGGCGATGAGCTCGCCCGCCGCGCGGAAGCGCGGCTGCAGGTCGGGGATGGCGTCCGCCTCGGGCGTGAGCTGGTCCAGGCACAGCGAGCCGTCGTCGTAGGCGGCCGCGTGGCCGCCGGGCTGGCGCAGCACCGGCTCGAACCCGTGCGCGCGGGCGGCCGCGACGGCCTGGGCGAAGCCGGGCCGCAGCGCGTCGAGGCGCCCGAAGGCGACGGTCGGGCCGGGGCGGTACACGCGCAGGGTGGGCCCGAGCCCGCCCCGCTGGACGTCCTGGAGGAGCGCATGCCCGATCGCGACGTCGAGCGCCGGATCCTCGGGGAAGCCGTCGCGGAGGAGGTCCATCGGGGGGCGACGGTATCGGGGGCGGCGCGTGGCGGCTTCCCTGGCGCGCCGGCGCGGGCCTTGAAACGCGCCGGGCTCGGCGTAGGACCGGACCGAGCGGGCGACATCCCGCCCCACGACGCCAGGAGAGGTCGCTCCGGGCACCGTCCGGAGCCCGAGGCGGACACCGGCGCGCGTTGTCCGTCGGTCCGTGCTGGGTAACGTGGCCCGCGATGTCTCATGCCGACTACCCCTGGGAACGGGCACTGGGGGCCGTGCCCCATGACGACGGAACCGTCGAGTTCCGCGTCTGGGCTCCACGGCCCGAGCGCGTCGCCGTTCGCGTCGGCGCGGCCGACCACGACCTGCGTCCGGAGGGCCACGGCGTCTTCAGCGCCCGTGTCCCGGCGCGGGCCGGCGACGACTACCGGTTCGTCCTCGACGGGACGCCGCTGCCCGACCCCGCGACCCGCTGGCAGCCCGAGGGGCTGCGCGGGCCGTCGCGCGTGGTCGACCCGGCGGGCTTCGCCTGGACCGACGAGGGTTGGGACGGCGGCGCGCCGCTGCGCGTCGCGGTGGTCTACGAGCTGCACGTCGGCACGTTCACCGACGAGGGCACGTTCGAGGCGGCCATCGAGTATCTGCCCGGCCTCGCGCAGCTCGGGGTGACGCACATCGAGCTCATGCCCGTCGCCGAGTTCCCCGGCCGCCGCGGCTGGGGCTACGACGGCGTGTACATCAGCGCGGCGCAGTCGAGCTACGGCGGCCCGCACGGGCTCCAGCGGCTCGTCGACGCCGCCCACGCCGCCGGGCTCGGCGTCATCCTCGACGTCGTCTACAACCACCTCGGGGCCTCGGGGGTGCAGGCGATGGAGGCCTACGGGCCCTACTTCACCGAGAAGTACGGCACGTTCTGGGGCAAGGCGATGAACTACGACGACGAGGGCGCGGACCCCGTCCGCGAGTGGGTGCTGCAGAGCGCCGCGGGCTGGGCGCGCGACTTCCACATCGACGGGCTGCGCCTCGACGCCATCCACGCGATCTACGACTCGAGCGCGCGCCACATCCTCCGCGAGCTCGCCGACCGCGTCCACGGCGCGCGCCCGCAGCCCACGCTCGTGATCTCCGAGAGCGGCCTCAACGACCCGAAGGTCGTCCGGCCCGCGGAGCTGGGCGGGTACGCGCACGACGCGCAGTGGGCCGACGACTTCCACCACGCATTGCGCGTCCTGCTCACCGGCGACCGCGCCGGCTACTACGAGGAGTTCGGGGGCGTCGACCAGCTGGCGAAGGCGTTCCGGCGGCCCTTCCTGCACGACGGCGACTACTCGACGTTCCGCCGCCGGCGCTTCGGCGCGCCCGCCGACGACCGGCCGGTCGAGCAGTTCGTCGTCTTCGACCAGAACCACGACCAGGTCGGCAACCGCGCCTTCGGCGACCGCCTGCCCGCCGAGGCGCGCCCGCTCGCCGCGTTCTGCACGCTGCTGTCGCCGTTCGTCCCGATGCTCTTCATGGGCGAGGAGCACGGCGAGCCCGCCCCCTTCCAGTTCTTCACCGACCACATCGACGAGGAGATCGCCGTGGCCACCCGCGATGGGCGCCGGCGCGAGTTCTCGGCATTCGCCGACTTCTCCGCCGAGGAGGTCCCCGACCCCCAGGACGAGGCCACGTTCATGAACTCCAAGCTCACCCGCCGCGAGGACGAAGGGCTCCGCGACCTCTACGGGCGCCTGCTGCGCGTCCGCCGCGAGCTCCCGCCCGGCGACGCCGACGCGGTCGACTTCGACGAGGGCGTCCCGTGGCTGCGCGTGCGCCGCGGCAGCTTCACGCTGGCGTGCAACTTCGGCGAGGCGCGCGCGGTGGTGCCGGTCGACGGCGCCGCCGACGTCGTGCTCGCCACCCACCACGCCGACCTGCGGGGCGGCGGCGTCGATCTGCCCGCCCGGGCCGGCGCGCTCGTCAGGGGCAGCCGATGAGCCGCGACGTGTGGCCGGGCAAGCCCTTCCCGCTCGGCGCGACGTGGGACGGGCGCGGCACGAACTTCTCGCTCTTCACCGAGAACGCGCACGGCGTCCAGCTGTGCCTGTACGACGGGGACGACGCCGAGGAGCGCATCGACGTCACCCAGTGCACGGCCCACATCTGGCACTGCTACCTGCCGGGCGTCGCGCCCGGCCAGCGCTATGGCTTTCGCGTCGACGGCCCGTACCAGCCGTCCGACGGCCATCGCTTCAACCCGCGCAAGGTCCTGATCGATCCCTACGCCAAGGCGATCGAGGGCGCCGTCGGGTGGGACACGGCCAACGTCCTGCCCTACACGCCGAACGGCACCGAGGACGCCGACCTCGAGCCCGACGACGAGGACGACATGCACGCCGTGCCCAAGTCGATCGTCGTCGACGAGGGGTTCGACTGGCAGGGCGACGCGCCGCCGCGGACGCCGTGGAACGAGACGGTCATCTACGAGACGCACGTCCGCGGCTTCACCAAGCTGCACCCGGCGGTGCGCGAGGACCTGCGCGGCACGTACGCCGGCCTGGCATCCGAGGACGCCCTGCGCTACCTCCAGCGCCTCGGCGTCACGGCGGTCGAGCTCCTGCCGATCCACCACATCGCCGACGAGAGCTTCCTGCACGAGCGCGGCCTCACGAACTACTGGGGCTACAGCT
This sequence comes from Solirubrobacteraceae bacterium, assembly GCA_034664705.1. GTDB lineage: Bacteria > Actinomycetota > Thermoleophilia > Solirubrobacterales > Solirubrobacteraceae > JAOPZW01. The sequence continues at coordinate 818 of JAXDHC010000113.1, read as the reverse complement.
CGATCGGCTACCTCGCGCCGCACGCCGCCTACGCCGCGACCGGCCACGAGGGCGAGCAGCTGCGCGAGTTCAAGGGCATGGTCAAGGCGCTGCACCGCGCGGGCATCGAGGTCATCCTCGACGTCGTCTACAACCACACCGCCGAGGGCAACCACCTCGGCCCGATGCTCAGCTTCAAGGGCGTCGACAACGCGAGCTACTACCGGCTCATGCCCGACGACCGCCGGTACTACATGGACTTCACCGGCACGGGCAACTCGCTCAACGTCGTTCATCCGAGCGTCCTGCGGCTGATCATGGACTCGCTGCGCTACTGGGTCATCGAGTGCCACGTCGACGGGTTCCGCTTCGACCTCGCCAGCGCCCTGGCCCGCGAGCTCTACGACGTCGACCGCCTCAGCGCGTTCTTCGACGTCATCCACCAGGACCCCGTGCTGTCGCAGGTGAAGCTCATCGCCGAGCCCTGGGACGTCGGGCCGGGCGGCTACCAGGTCGGCAACTTCCCGGTGGGCTGGAGCGAGTGGAACGGCATCTACCGCGACGTGGTCCGCGACTTCTGGCGCGGGCAGGCGACGATCGGCGAGTTCGCGTCGCGCTTCACCGGCTCCAGCGACCTGTACGAGTCCGACGGGCGCCAGCCGTTCGCCTCGATCAACTTCATCACCGCCCACGACGGCTTCACGCTGCGCGACCTCGTCTCCTACAACGAGAAGCACAACGAGGCCAACCTCGAGGACAACCGCGACGGCACGGACGACAACCGCTCGTGGAACTGCGGCGTCGAGGGTGAGACCGACGATCCCGAGGTCAACGCGCTG
>JAXDHC010000112.1:0-4523 GCA_034664705.1 Solirubrobacteraceae bacterium | reverse complement strand
GCGGCCATCGCCTGCGCCGCCGCGGGCTGGGGGGCGAGTGCGGAGGCGCCGGCGACGGCGGTCAGGATGCAAAGCGCGCGCGCCGCACCGGCGAGGAAGGACTGCCGGACGGTATGCGTGTTCCTTGCGGGCCTTTGGGGGGGCGTGCCCACGACCGTCAGGTTGCTCCCCTGCCGGTCCCAGCCACAAGAGGACGCTGGTCGTACGACCGACTACGACCTCCGGCCGACCCGCTTGGGACCGTCGTCGACGATCCCGTGCGCGCGCGCCCAGACCGCGGCCTGGAGGCGATCGGTGACGCCGATGTGGCGGAAGACGTGCGTGAGGTGGCTCTTGACCGTCTTCGCGCTGATGCCGAGCAGATGGGCGATCTGCTTGTTCGCCACGCCGGCCCCGACCAGGGCGAGCACCTCGCGCTGGCGATCGCTCAGCGCGTCGGTCGGCGTGCCGTTGCGTCGCTCCTCGACGAGGGCCACCGCGACCCGCGGGTCCAGCGGCGACGTGCCGACCGCGGCGGCGCGGATCCCGGCGAGCAGCTCGTCGGGCTCGGCGTCCTTGAGGAGGTAGCCGACGGCGCCCGAGTCCATCGCCTCGGTGATCCGGCGGCGGTCGGAGAAGGACGTGAGGACCACGACGCGGGCGGGGGTCGGCAGGGCGCCGATGCGGCGGGTCGCCTCGATCCCGTCGAGCACCGGCATCTGGAGGTCCATGAGGACGACGTCCGGCTCGAGCTCGGCCGCCATGGCGACCGCCTCCTCGCCGTCGCCGGCGAGCCCGACGACGTCGATGTCGTCCTGGCGGTGCAGCAGGCCGCCGACGGCCGCGCGCACCAGCTCGTGGTCGTCGGCGATCAGCACGCGGATGGGGCGACAGGGGGCGGGCGCGAGCATCGTCTGACGTGAGAGCGCGTCCGCGCCGAGACGTGACGCTGTGTCAGGCAACCCTAACATCGGGATGGCACAACGCCGGTCTCATCCATACACTCGCCGGGAACTCGAACGCCCGCGAGCCCCCACGCGGCGCAGGACCGTGCGTGCTGGGGCCGCCGGTCAGGAACGGAGGCGCCATGGCAGCGACAGGCGAGCGAATCGCCGGACCCGTAGACGACGCACGACCGGCGAACACGCCGGGCCCGGACGACATCGAGCCGGTCCTCAACGAGACCCGCGACCGGATCATCACCGGGACGGTCACCGTCGTGCCGTTCCTCTTGCTGGGCGTCGCGGCGTGGCAGGCGTGGAACAACCTGCTGCACTGGCACGACATCGCGGTGTTCGCGATCCTCTACGCGGCCACGGGGCTCGGCATCACCGTCGGCTTCCACCGCCTCTTCACCCACCGCAGCTTCAAGACGAAGGCGCCGGTCCGCGCCATCCTCGCCATCTGCGGCTCCGCGGCGATCGAGGGCCCGGTCATCTCCTGGGTGGCCGACCATCGCAAGCACCACGCCTTCTCCGACCAGCCCGGCGACCCGCACAGCCCGCACGTCGACCACGGCGTCGGCTGGCGCGGCGCGCTGCGCGGCCTCGCCCACGCGCACGTCGGCTGGCTGTTCATCCACACCCAGCGCGGCAACCGCCGCCGCTACGCGCCGGACCTCCTGGACGACCCGGTCATCCGCTTCGTCGACCGGACCTTCCTCGTCTGGGCGATCGGCGGCATCGCCATCGCGTTCGTGCTGGGCTACGCCATCGGCGGCGATCTGACGAGCGGCCTCACCGGCCTGCTGTGGGGCGGCGCCGTGCGCCTGCTGGTCCTCCACCACGCGACGTTCAGCATCAACTCGCTGTGCCACTTCTTCGGGCGCCGGCGCTTCGCCACCGACGACGAGTCGCGCAATCTCGCCTGGCTGTCGCTGCTGACCTTCGGCGAGGCGTGGCACAACAACCACCACGCCTTCCCGACGTCGGCCGCCCACGGGCTCGGCCGCCGCGAGGTCGACATCTCCGCGGGCGTCATCTGGACGCTCGAGCGCGTCGGGCTCGCGTGGGACGTGGTGCGCATCGCTCCGGACCGCATGGAGCGCAAGGCCGTCTCCCCCGCGCAGTCGTGAGCCGCACCGCACCGCTTCGCCAGGCGATCGAGGAGGCCCTGCCCGACCGTCCCTTTCGGGTCGACTTCTGGGACGGCACGGCGATCCCCTCGACGAACGGCGCGGGCGGCCCCGCGTTCACCGTGCGCTCGCCGAAGGCGCTCGCGCACGCCCTGCGGGCCCCCGGCCAGCTCGGCCTCGGCCGGGCGTACGTCGCCGGCGAGATCGAGGTCGACGACATCGACAAGGTGCTCGACCTCCTCGACTCGTGGCAGCCGCCGGCGCTCGACCTGCGCGCCAAGGCGCAGATGGCCGCCGCGGCCGCGCGGGCGACCGGCCTCACGCTGCCGCCGAAGCCGCCCACCAGCGAGCTGCGGCCGATCGGCCGCCGCCACAGCCGCGCGCGCGACCTGCGCGCCGTGCGCCACCACTACGACGTCGGCAACGAGTTCTTCTCGCTGTTCCTCGACGAGTCGATGACGTACTCGTGCGCGATCTTCTCGCGCGGGGCGACGACGCTCGAGGAGGCGCAGCGGACGAAGCTCGACCTCGTCTGCACGAAGCTGCGCCTGCAGCCCGGCGAGCGCCTGCTCGACGTCGGCTGTGGGTGGGGCAGCTTCCTCCGCCATGCCGTCCGCGAGTACGGCGTGCACGCCACGGGCGTGACGCTCTCCGAGCCGCAGGCCGCCCTGGCGCGCCGGCGCGCCGAGGAGCAAGGGCTGGGCGATCGCGTCGACATCCGCGTGATGGACTGGCGCGACCTCGCCGGCGAGCGGTTCGACAAGATCGCCAGCATCGGGATGGTCGAGCACGTCGGCAACGCGAACATCGACGCGTACGCCGAGCGCCTCGCCTCGCTGCTGCGCCCCGGCGGCTGGCTGCTGAACCACGGCATCGGGCGGCTGCGCCACACCGACCCCGAGGCGGGACCGTTCTCCGAGCGCTTCGTCTTCCCGGACGCCGCGCCGCTGCACGCCTCGCGGATCACCTTCGCGATGGAGCGCGCCGGCCTCGTGCCCCAGACCGTCGAGGGCTTTCACGCCGACTACGCCGAGACGCTGCGCCACTGGGCCGATCGCCTCGATGCCAACCACGAGCGCGCGCTGGAGCTCGCCGGCCCGGAGCGCATGCGCGTGTGGCGGCTCTACCTGCGCACCGCCCGCCGCGGCTTCGAGTCCGGCTTCATCGGCCTCTTCCAGGTGCTCGTGCAGAAGCCCGACGGCTCGCCGGTGCGGCTGGTGGGCTGAGGGCGGCGGCCGCGGGCGCCGGGCTCGGGCTCGGCGTCGCCGCGGCGTCCCGCTCGCGGCCGTCGCGGTGCGTCGTTTGCGGGCGGACGGCATCGAGGAGGAGGTCCGCAGGCCGGGCGGAGGGGGCCGCACGTCGCCGCGCCCGCCGGCGGAGGCGGGCCACCGCGCCGCCCCACCAGCGCCTCTCAGTCGTCCAGGTCCACCCGCAGCACGAGCGGCTCGGTGGCCATCGCGCGCAGGCCCGTGTCGTTGAGGGGGCGGTGCAGCCACCGCAGCCGGGCGCGGGGGTCATCGTCGGGCAGGAGGCGGGCCGTCCCGCTGTGCCAGCGGTTGCGGACCTTCACGCGCACGCGCGGGTCGCGTTCGATGTTGCGCACGTAGTCGGCGTGGCGGCCGTGCTCGGCGACGATCCAGAAGCGCCCGTCGCGCAGGCCGTCGCCCACCGGCACCCGGCGCGGCAGGCCGCTGCGCCGCCCCGTCGTCTCCAGCAGCGCCCAGCCGCGCGGCACGAGGCCCGCCTCGAGCGCGCGGCGCATCAGCGGGTTGAGCAGGCGGACGCTCAGGAGCTTGCTGATCCGCCGCTTGGCCGCCCGGCCGTCCATCGCGGCCGAGCCTATCCGCGCGGCCGCCCCGCGCCCACCATCAGCGTTTCACCGCGTAGCGGGTGAACAGGTAGCCGCCGGCCTCGTGCAGGGTCAGCAGCTCGACGTCGAGCGGCGGATCGAACGCCGGCCCGGTCACGATCGTCAGCGGGTCCTCGCCGCCCGCGACCATCGGCGCGATGACCAGGTGCAGCTCGTCGACGAGCCCGCTCGGCAGGAACGTGCCGTTGAGGTGCGGGCCGCCCTCGCACACGATCGACTCGATCGCGAACTCCTCGCGCAGGCGCGCCAGACCGCGGGCCATGTCCGGCTCGCGGAGGTAGTGCACCGTCGCGTTGCACGGCGGCAGCTCGCCGTCCTCCGACGGCGTGAGCATGATCACCGTGTTCTCGGCCGCCCGCAGCAGCCCGACGTCCGCGGGGAGCGACACCGAGCGGCTGAGCACGACCGAGATCGCGTCCGCGGGCTTGCCCTCGCGCTCGCGCCGCTCGCGCGCCTCTGCGTTGTTGATCGCGCGGCCGTAGCTCTCGATGCGGATCGTCTGCGCCCCCACGAGCAGCGCGTCCATGCGGGCGCGCGTCGCGTGGAACAGCTCGTAGTCGGCCCGGCCGGCGATCTCGTGGGTGCGTCCCGCGATCGTCG
>JAXDHC010000111.1:0-4824 GCA_034664705.1 Solirubrobacteraceae bacterium | reverse complement strand
GCCATCGCGACGGTGCCGCGCGTGTAGCGCGTGCTGCCGGGCGGGCGCTCGACGACCGAGAAGCCCGGGCCGCCGAGCCCCGTGCCGAGCGGGTCGCCGCCCTGGATGACGAACGGGCCGCTCGCCGGGTCGCCGGCGATGCGGTGGAAGGTCAGGCCGGTGTAGAAGCCGCGCCGGACGAGGGCCGCGAACGACGCGGCGGTGCGCGGCGCACGGCCCGTCGCCAGGCGGATGGCGATCGTGCCGCAGTTCGTCTGCAGCTGGGCCGTCCACGTGCGCCCGGGCGCCAGGCGCCCGCTCGGGCGCCGCTCGCCACCGTCCGTGCGCGGTCGCGGCGCCGGCACCGCCCGGCAGCCCTCGGGCAGCGCGGCCGCGGCCGTGGACGCGGCCTGCGTGCGGGCCGGCTGGGCCGAGCCGGCGTCATCGCCTCCGCCACAGGCGGCGAGGGCCAGCGCGGACGCCGCCGCGAGGGCGAGAAGGGGCCTGAGCACGGCCGCCAGGATAATGCTCACCCTTGCCACTCGCCGCAGCCCTCCGCCCCTATGACCACGTCCTCCTCGACCTCGACGGTTGCGTCTGGGTCGGGGACGCGCCCACGGCGCGCGCCGCCGAGGCCGTCACCGCGCTGCGCGCGGCCGGAAAGGGCATCGCGTTCGTGACGAACGACGGGCGTCACACCGACGACGACTTCGTCCGGAAGCTCTGGCGGCTGGGGTTCCGCGCCTCCCGCGAGGAGATCGTGACCGTCGGCGGCGCCCTGCAGCACGTCCTCGCCGAGTCGGCGCATCGCACGGCGTTCGTGGTCGGCTCGCCGGCGGTCCACCGCCACGTCGGGGAGGCGGGGCTGCGGATCCTCAACCACTCCGACCTGGCGGTGCGCGCCGACGTCGTGGTGCTCTCCGCGCACGAGGGCTTCGACTACGTCGAGCTGCGCGGCGCCATCCAGGCCGTGCTGCGCGGCGCAGCGGTCGTCTGCGCCGGTCGCGACGCGACGTTCCCGATGCCGGACGGGCCGTGGCCGGCGACCGGCCCGCTCGTCGCCGCCGTGGAGGCGGCCACCGGCACGACGGCGGTCAGCGTCGGCAAGCCCGAGCCGCAGCTCTTCCTCACCGCCATGGACCGCCTCGGTGACGGCCGGGCGATCGTCATCGGCGACCGCCTCGACACCGACGCCGCCGGCGCCCGCGCGGCCGGCCTGGACTGCGCGATCGTCCTCACCGGCGCGACCACGCGGGAGATGGCCGACGAGGCCGACCCGGCCCCGGCGCACGTCGCCGACTCGCTCGCGGATCTCGTGCTCGCCGGCTGACCGCCTGATTGCATGAAGGCCAGATGCGCCGCCGGACCCACCACAAGCACTCGTCCACCAAGGGCTACCGCCGCCTGCTCGACCGCCTCGCCGGCCACGAGGCCGTGCACCGCGTCGCGACGGGCCGCGTGCGCCCGCGCATGGGCAGCGGGCGACCCGTGGCGCCGATCTCCAAGGTGCGCCCGGTCGAATCGGGCCTGTCGATCACGATCAACGCCGACGGCGCGATGATCGACGCCTACGTCATCACCGACCGCCCCGACGACGTCGCGGCCTTCCTGCGCGACCAGGGGTGGGCGCGGTAGTGGCGGGCGCGGAGCGCCCGGTCGCGCTGCTCGCGAACCCGTCGGCGGCCGGCGGCCGGGTGCTGCGCGTCCTGCCGCGCGTCGAGGCGCGGCTGCGCGCCCTCGGGCTGCCGGTCCGCGTGGAGCGCACCGAGAGCCTGGACCACGCGCGGGCGCTGGCCGTCGACGCCGTCACGCGCGGCGACGCGTGCGTGACGCTCGGCGGGGACGGCCTCGTCGGCGCGGTCGCGGGCGCGCTGCGCGAGCGCCCCGGCGCGGTGCTCGGCGTGCTCCCCGGCGGCCGCGGCAACGACTTCGCCCGCGTCCTCGGGCTCCCGCGCGACGCGGTCGCCGCCTGCGACGTCGTCGCCCACGGCGTCGCGCGCCCGGTCGATCTCGGCGACGCGGACGGGCGCACGTTCGTCGGGATCGCGTCCGTCGGCTTCGACTCCGACGCCAACCGGATCGCCAACGCCGCGCCGCCGCAGCTCGGGCGCCTCGTCTACGCCTACGGCGCGCTGCGCGCCCTGGCGACGTGGCAGCCCGCGTCGTTCACGGTGGAGGTCGACGGCCGGGCGGTGGCGTTCGAGGGCTTCAGCGTGGCGGCCGCCAACGGCGCCGCCTACGGTGGAGGCATGCTCCTCGCCCCCGGCGCGCGCCTCGACGACGGCGCGCTCGACGTCGTCCTGACCGCGCGCACGTCGCGGCTGCGCTGCCTGCGCCTGCTGCCGAAGGTGTTCCGCGGCGCGCACGTCCGCGACCCGAGCGTCACGGTGGTGCGCGGCGCCGAGGTCCGCGTGCGCGCGGACCGGCCGTTCACCGTCTACGCCGACGGCGACCCGATCGGCGCCCTGCCCATCACGCTGCGCGCCGTGCCCGGCGCCCTGCGCGTCCTCCTCCCCGCCCCATGAACCTCCTCGACGCCAAGGTCGCGGCCGCCCGCGCCGCCGGCGCGCTCTCCCGCCGCGCCGGCCGCGGCGGCACGAGCCTGCCCGGCAAGGTCCTCATGCGCCTGGAGCCGCATGCGATCGCGCGGCTCGCCGCGCGCCTGCCGAACGGCAGCGCCGTCATCAGCGCGACGAACGGCAAGACGACGACGGCGGGGATGGTCGCCGCCGTGCTGGAGCGCACGGGCGCGCGGCTCGTCCACAACCGCGCCGGCGCCAACATGGCCGGCGGCGTGGCCAGCGCGCTCCTGCAGTCCGTGCGCCGCGACGGGCGCCTGTCCGGAGACACCGGGCTGTTCGAGGTCGACGAGTTCTGGCTCGGGCAGGTCGTCGGCGAGCTGCGGCCCCGCGCGCTCCTGCTCGCCAACCTCTTCCGCGACCAGCTCGACCGCTACGGCGAGCTGGACGCCATCGCCGACCGCTGGCTCGACATCGCCGCGCACACATCCGCGGCGCTCGTCCTCAACGCCGACGACCCGACGGTCGCCGACCTCGGCCGCGCGCGCGGCGGCGACGAGGACGTGCCCGGCGTCTCGTTCTTCGGCGTCGAGGACGACGGCATCGCCATGGCCGAGATGCAGCACGCCGCCGACGCGAAGCACTGCCGCCGCTGCGGGGCGCCGTACCGCTACGACGCGATCTACCTCGGGCACCTCGGCCGCTACCACTGCGATGCGTGCGGGGCGAGCCGGCCGACGCCGCAGGTGTCGGCCCACGACGTCGTGCTCGACGGCGTCCGCGGCGCGCGCTTCACCCTTCGGAGCCCGGCCGGCGAGCGCTCGATCGCCCTGCCGCTGCCGGGGCTCTACAACGTCTACAACGCGCTCGGCGCCGCCGCGCTGGCCCTCGAGCTCGGGGCCGGCCTCGACGACGTCGCCGCGGGCCTGCAGGCGGTGTCGGCGGCGTTCGGGCGCGCCGAGACCCTGACGATCGGCGAGCGCGAGCTGTCGATCCTGCTCGTCAAGAACCCGGCCGGCGCCAACGAGGTGCTGCGGACGCTCGCGCTCGAGCCCGGCGAGCACGACGTCTTCGCGGTCCTGAACGACAACGTCGCCGACGGGCGCGACGTGAGCTGGGTCTGGGACGCCGACTTCGAGGTGCTCGCCGGCCGCGTGCGGCGCGTGACGTGCAGCGGCACGCGCGCCGCCGAGATGGCGCTGCGGCTGAAGTACGCGGGCGTGGCGCCCGAGCGGATCGCCGTCGCCCCGGAGCTCAGCGCCGGACTGGACCGCGCGCTCGCCGACGGCGAGGGGCGCCTGTTCGCGCTGCCGACGTACACCGCGATGCTGGCGCTGCGAGACGTGCTCGTCGACCGCGGCGCCGCCGGGAGCAGCTTCGCGTGATGGCCGGCTCGGCGACCCCGGTCCCGGCGGTCGTCTGGCACGACCTCGAGTGCGGCTCCTACGGCGACGACCTGCGGCTGTGGCGCGACCTGGCGGCCGACTGCCGCGGGCCGCTGCTCGACGTCGGCGCCGGCACCGGCCGGGTGACGCTCGACCTCGCCCGGCTCGGCCACCCCGTCGTCGCCCTCGACAGCGACCCGGTCCTCATCGCGGCGCTGCGCGACCGCGCGGCCGGCCTCGACGTCGAGGCGGCCGTGGGCGACGCGCGCGCCTTCGACCTCGGCCGGCGCTTCGCGCTCGTCATCGTCCCGATGCAGACGGTTCAGCTGCTCGGCGGCCCGCAGGGCCGCGCCGGCTTCCTGCGCTGCGCGCGCGCCCACCTCGAGCCGGGCGGCGTGCTCGCCGTCGCCCTGGCCGACGCACTGGACGCCTTCGACGAGGACCACGACCAGCCGCCCATGCCCGACATCCAGGAGATCGACGGGATCATCTGGTCCAGCCGCCCGGTCGCCGTGCGCGACGAGGGCGACCGGGCCGCGATCCACCGCATCCGCGAGACCGTGGACGCCGACGGCACGCGGGCGACGGCCGAGGACGTCGTCCGCCTCGACCGCCTCGACGCCGGGAGGCTCACCGCCGAGGCGCGCGCCCACGGGCTGCGCGCCGAGCCCACGCGCCGGATCCCCGCCAGCGAGGAGTACGTGGGCTCGACGGTGGTGATGCTCCGTGCCTGACCGCACGCTGCGCGTCTGCGCGCTGTATCCCGACCTGATGAACATCTACGCCGACCGCGGCAACCTGCTGCTGCTCGAGCGCCGCTGCGCATGGCGCGGGATCGGCTTCGAGGTGACCGCGGCGAGCCTCGGCGACGACGTCGACCCGGAGGCCCACGACCTCTTCTACCTCGGCGGCGGCCAGGACCGCGACCAGCGTCTCTGCGC
>JAXDHC010000110.1:0-6515 GCA_034664705.1 Solirubrobacteraceae bacterium | reverse complement strand
CGAGCGTCTTCTTCCCGTCTTCGGTGTCGAACTGGTACTCCTTCTCCACCGGAACCCAGGGAAGCTGGCGCCTCCGCTCGGTCACCTTCTGACTGAGGTCGGCGTGCTCCGCCTCGAGCTTCGCAAGTTCATCGCGAGCCGCCTGCCATTCCTCGCGCGTTCCGATCTTGTGGTCGGACATTGCTCACCTCCGTTGGCCGTTCGTCACGTCAGCGTCCAGGGCCATCGCCGATCGGGCGTGGCCGCCCGTCGAGGCCCGTACGTTAAGACCGGCCCGCCACGGCGAACTCATCGCCGGCCCTACGCGGGCGACTCGCCGCGCCCCCGCCTCCCCTCCGGCGCGAGACGGGGCCGCGGACCGATGCAGCGCGCGCCGTTGCCGCGGACGAGGTGGAGGCATGTTGCGGCGCGCCATCGGACGCTCTGAGCGCTCCTGCACCCGTGCAAATGAAAGAAGCGGCGGCTCACTACGCCTTCTCCATACAGGCGGCAAGCGGTGCGCGACGCCGCGCGCTGCCGCGTCTCGCGCAAAGCGACAGGGAGGGCGCCCGCTGCCGCCGACCAGCTCACCGAGCGTTCACGGCCGCGCTGCGCCGTCTGTGCGACAGCTTCGATCTCGACGAGCTGGAAGCTCCCGAGACGATCGCCGCCGCGCTCGCCAAGCTGGGGAGCCGGATTGCGACGTCTAACGGCTCGACCCGACACCGCCCGGATCCGCGAGTGGCACCACGGATACCGCTGCGCCGGACGCCGGCGGTGCGCACGCGGCACGCCGACACATGCCACGGCCGCTTCCCCTCAGGCGCTGCCGCCCCATTCATCACGGTCGTGCTCGATCGCGTCTTGACGCCGGAGAGACGCGCGCGTAGCGTCCGTGCCACAAGGTATCCGCCCCCGAAGCGAAAGGCTGTCATGTCGCTTCGACTGCTTCTCCTCGGAGCCCTGGTAGCCCTGGCGGCGCTCTTGCCCGCCGGCTCCGCCGCAGCGCATCGCGACAAGGCCCCCGAAGTGGTGGCCAGCGGTCTCGACAACCCACGCGACTTAGATGTCGATGCCTCGGGGACCGTCTACGTCACCGAGGCGGGGCGCGGCGGAAGCGGCCCGTGCGTCACCATCGAAATGGGCACGAAGTGCGCCGGCGCCACCGGGGCGGTGACCCAGATCCGCGCTGGCGACCAGCGCCGCGTGCTGGAGGGCCTGCCCTCGCTCGCGCCCCCGAACGGTGACGAAGCGCTCGGTCCGTCGGACATCTCGCTGCGCCGCTGGGGCGGTGGGTATCTGACGGTCGGCCTCGGCGCGAATCCGGCTGTGCGGGCGCAACTCGGTGACCTCGGCCCGGCGTTCGGCCAGCTCTACAAGCTTTCGCCCTCCGGTGACCTGCGTGTGTTGGCGGACATCGCCGCATACGAGGCGGCAGCGAACCCCGACGGAGGCCACATCGACAGCAATCCGAACTCGGTGACGCAATCAGAGCATCGCCTCTATGTCGTCGACGCGGGCGGCAACGACCTCCTGCGCGTGCGTGACTCTGGCGAGATTTCCACCGTCGCGGTCTTTCCCGATCGCCTTCTGGACGCGCCGCCGGACATGGGCCTTCCGCCTCAGGTACCGGTGCAGGCCGTGCCCACCAACGTGGTCGTCGGTCCCGATGGCGCGCTCTACGTGAGTCAGCTCACCGGATTCCCGTTCATCCCCGGGGTCGCCCGCATCTACCGCGTGGTCCCGGGCTCGCCGCCTGAGATCTTTGCCGACGGGTTGACGAACGTCACCGACCTCGCCTTCGACGAGGATGGAAACCTCTACGTGGTCGAGATCGCGGCGAACGGGCTTCTCTCGGGCGACCCCGCGGGGGCACTGATCAAGATTCGGCCAGACGGCTCTCGCGAAACCGTTCTGCGCGAAGGGCTCGTGAGCCCGTACGGGGTCGCGATCGGCCCCGACGGCGACATCTACGTCTCGAACCACGGCGCGTCGGCCGGCGTCGGTGAGGTGCTCCGGCTCACAGGCCCCAACGACTAGAACACCCCGATAACGCAGTCGACAAGGGGCTGCCGCTGGGTCTCCCGGCGCAGTGGCGTGCCGGCGTCCTCCGACCGTTGCCGAACTCCGGAAGCGCGTCCGTTCTGCGGTGCCGCTCGTGCGGCGCGGGCGGATGCTTCGGCCGGTAGCCGCCGATACGGCTCTACGCCGCTGGCGCCGGCAACCCACGGCGACAAGTCCGTCATCCGCCACCGTCATGGGCCGTCCGCGCCGCTTCTGCTTTCGCGTTGTCGAGCGTCCGGAGCGGCGCTGGGCCCGCTGTTGCTTGGCTATCGCTGTTCGCGTGGTAGCGAGCGTCCGCCTAGCACCGGCCGGCGCCGCTCCGTTCGCGTGAGAGAAACAGACGGCGGAGCCTCAGACGGTGGGCTCCCATCGTCGCGCCGCTGGCTGGCCAGTCTGCCTACGAGCCCCGGTGCGCGGCCCAGCCTCCGCTATCGCTCCTCGCGGGTCGCGGATTCACGTTCCTCTCGGCGGACAACGGCTCGGTGACGCGTCTCGTCCGCCTCGGCGACGGCCGGTGGATGCTGCGGAGCTTCAACGAGAACTCGCGCCTGCCCGGCGGCTGACCGCGGGAGGGAGCGCCTGGGCGCTCCCCCCGCGCGCGACTACAGGCCGGGGAGCCCGCCGCCCAGCTTCCCCAGCAGCTCCTGGGGGCTCAGGCCGAACTTCTCCAGCAGACCCGCGTGCTTCTCGGGGTCGACCTGGTCGGGCAGCTCCTGCTGTGCCTGCTCCACCTGGTCGTCCTTGCCCTTCTCACGCAGCAGGTCCAGCACCTTGTCCTTGGGGATCTCCATCGCTCTCTCTCCTGTCGGTTGGATGATCAGCGGGCGTCGCCGGGGGCGACGTCGCCCTCGCTCTCGATGCGCTCCTTGCGGACCTCGTCGCTGACCTGCTGCTCCTCGGTGACCGTGTCCTTGTCCAGGCGCACGCGCTCCTTGGGCACGACGCGCTTCTCGACGACCGGCTCCTCGGCGTGCAGCCTGACCTCGTGCTCCTCCTCGGTCAGCTCGCCACCGGCCAGGGCCGCGTCGCGGTTGGCGTCGGTGATCGGCTCACGCTCCACGCGCACCTCCTCGCGCTGGACCGGCACGGTCCGGGTGACGTTCTCGGTCACCACGTACTTGCGCAGGCGCACGCGGCCGGCCTCGCGCCGGCGCGTTCCGACGTCGAGCTCCTCCTCCGAGCGGGTCATGGCGTCGTCGGTCTCCGGACCGGAGACGTCCTCGCCGACCGGCTCCCGCCCCGTCGTGCGGTCGCCGCCCGCGGCGGGCAGCCCGGAGTCCGACCGCGTCTCCGAGTAGTCGTGGCCGTAGTGGCGGTAGAGCCGGGCCTCCTCCTCCTGGCTCAGTGCCCCGTCGGCCTCCGCGTTGGGGCTGTCCTTCACCAGGTCCTTGTCATACGGGACGTGGATGTGGTCGTCGTGGCGCTCGGCGTCCGCGAGCGGCACGAAGCTGACCTTGGTGCCGAACAGGCCGGTCTTGACCGCCAGCCACTCCGGCCTGCCGGTGTCCTCGTCGAGGTAGATGTCCTCGACGGTGCCGAGCTTCTCGTCGTCGTTGCCGACGACCTTCTGGCCCTTCCAGTCTGCGATCTCCTGCGTGGTCGGCATGGCGCCGTCCTTTCGTTGTTCGGAGTTGGCTCGTGGTTCGGTGATGGGTGGGACCTAGACGGTCTGCGGACGCACGGATCCCGCGCCGTCGGAGTTCGAGCTCGCGTGGTCCTTCGCGCGCCGGGCCTGCCGCTTGGCGCGGCCGCGGCCGCGCTCGACGTCGCGCCTGACCTGATCGGCGTTGCGCCGACCGCGTCAGGTCGCTGCCCGGCATCCCACCGGGATATGGAGCAACACGGGGCAAAAAGCGACAGACTCTCCGCTCGGAACGCACTATGCCCCTCGAACAGGCCACGGCAAACAGCAGATCCAAGACAGTTCGTCTCGCTTTGTTCCGTCATGCTGTAGACGTGCCACAACAGCGACAGTCGCGGCGGCAGCGTTCGGACGCGGCCATGAACCGGGCGCACATCGTGCGCGTGGGTGGGGACCTCCTCAGTCAGCGACCGCGCGCCACGATGTCGGACGTCGCCGGCGCCGCGAACGTCAGCCGCGGCACGCTGTATCGCCACTTCCCCACCCGCGCCGACCTGCTGACCGCGGTCAACGAGCAGGCTCGCGACACGGCCGTGACGACCTCCGAGGACCGCCTGCGGCCCGCGGGGGAGCTGGCGCGGGCCACCCCGACGCCTATGTCGGTGGCCGACGTCCTCAACAAGGTGCCGCCGCATCTGCTCGGCGAGCAGATCGTGGCCGAGGCGCAGCGCATCGGCGGCGTCTCCTCCGCCGCCGTGTACCTGGCCGATCTGGAGGGCGCGCGGCTGAAGCGCCTGGCGGGGCCACTGAGCTTTCCCGAGACGCTGGCGCTGGCCCTCGCGGTGGGGACCGAGATCCCCCAGGAGGGACTGCCCGCCCTCGCGGCCACCATCGAGGAGCAGCTGCCCGGGGCGCAGTGCGCGCCGCTCCTGCTCCGCGGCCGCGCGCTCGGCGTGCTCGTCGCCGTCGGGGGCGCCACCGAGGCACTGGCCGACCTGGCGTACGAGGCCGCCGCCGCGCTCTCGCTGGCCGAGGCGTACACCGACCACCTCGACGGGGCCCGGCGGGTCCGCGCCACGAGCCCGGCCGCCGAGATCCAGCAGAACCTCCTCCCGCCTCGCATCGTGCGCACCAACGGCGCGCTGGTCGCCGGCAACGTCCTCCCGGGCTATGAGATCGGCGGCGACTGGTTCGACTACGCCGAGAACCCGAGCGGCACCTGGATCGGCACCGCCGACGCCGAGGGCAGCGGCCCGCGCGCCGCCGCCCTGGCCTCGGTCGCCCTCGGAGCGTTCCGCTCGGCGCGCCACCAGGGCCTGGACCTCCCCGGCGTCATCGAGCTGATGCACGCGACCGTCCGGGAGGTCTCCGAGCAGCTGACCGTCAGCACCACCGTCGGCTTCTGGGTGCCCCCGACGTCGACGTTCTCGTGGATCTCATGCGGCGAGCTGGGGCCGATCGTCGTCGACGCCGAGGGCGTCGGGGACCTGCTCGAAGGGCACCGCCTCCCGCCGCTGGGCACCGCGGACGGACTCGGCGAGATCACCGTGCGCACGCGACGGCTCGCCGACGGCGATCGGCTCGTGCTGGCCTCCGACGGCATCGTCGACCGCACCTATCCGGAGGGACGGGCCCTCAGCATCGAGGGCGTCGTCGACGCCGTCCGCGACGCGCCGTTCGCCTCCGCCGCCGGCGCGGTCAGCGCCATCGAGGAGGTCGTGCGGACGATGAGCAGCGAACACCTCCTCGACGACGCCACGGTCGTCGTGCTCACGCCGGTGCTCGGGCAGCTCTGACGGCGCCCCGCGGGCGGAGGCTCGCGCGCGGCGCTAGAACCGCTGCCCGAAGTCGGCCCGCCGTGCACGGAACGCCCGCACGGCCGCCAGCGTCCCGGCGTCCACCCGGGGGCACGTCATCAGGGTGAGGTACGCGGTCGCCGCGACGGGCGCCGGCATTCCGGTCCGGTTGGCGAACAGCAGCACCTTCGCCGGGTCCGCGCCGACGGCGCGGTCCAGCGCGCGCAGCTCCTCGGCCGGAAGCGACGGCGCGTACTGGACCAGCACGCGCCCGTGGAACATGGCGTGCATCGCGCCCGCCGGCGGCGGCGGGCGGCGGCCGACGTAGGAGCCGTCGTCGGCGGCCACGCGCTCGTCCACGCGACCGCTCACCGGCGGGTTGCTCCGCGGGTCGGCATCGAACTCGGTGAGCGAGCAGCCCGCGGCGCGCGCGATGTCGCCCAGCGTCGCGGGGACGGACGGCGGCGCCGGTCGCGACCCGCGGATCGACAGCGCGAGGCCGACCGGCCCGACGGAGAGCAGGGCGGCGAGCGCGATCAGGACCGGCGGCGAAGCCTGCCGCACGCACGCCCCGCCCAGTCTGCGGTCCTCGCCCATGCGGACGACATCGGTCGCGCCGGCACGCCCCTTGAGCCCTGACGTGCGACATCGGCGATCGCTCAACGGTCAAACATTCGTGGAGGCAACTTGACCGCTCAGCCGACCTGTCGATACGCCACCCATGCGTCGCCTGTCCCTCGCCGCACTGCTCATCGGCATCGCCCTCGTCCCACTCGCCTACGGGATCGCCGCCAACGACCACGAACGCCGGGTCGCCGACACCCGGCGGACGCTTGCGACCAAGGCCGACGAGCACGCCGGCGAGCTCGAGGCCTACTTCGCCCGCGCACGGTCGGTCATCCTCCTCACCGCGAACGAGCCGGCGTTCCGGCACTTCGACGACGAGCCCGGCGGGCTGGCCCGGAAGGTCCGAGCCCGTGGTCGGAACATCACGGACGCCACGGCCGCGCTGCGCTACCTCGAGCGCCTGTACCCCACGAGCATCGGCGAGGCGTGCTTCATCGACGCGGGCGGCTCGGAGGCCGCGCGCGTCG
>JAXDHC010000109.1:0-4144 GCA_034664705.1 Solirubrobacteraceae bacterium | reverse complement strand
CGTCCTTGGGCTCCAGGTGCACGACGAGGTTGTCCCTCACCGCACTGGCGACGTCGTCGTCGAGGTAGTCGCTCGAGTAGATGTAGAGCTGCTTGGTGAGAGCCTCGTAGCCGTCCGCGCTCACGATCAGGTGGATGTGCGCGGGACGCCACGGGTGCCAGTCGGCCGCCGCGATCATCTTCCCGGTCGGACCGTCGTGTGGGATCGTGTACGGCGCCGGCACGATCGAGCGGACCTCGTAGCGGCCCTCGTCGTCGGCGATCACCTTGCCGCGCAGGATGCCCTCCGGGACGCTCGGGTCGAAGCCCGAGTAGAGGCCCTTTGCGTCGGCGTGCCACACGTCCAGCACGGCGCCGGCGAGCGGGTTGCCCTCGTGATCGACGACCCGGCCGCTGAAGTGCATGCGGTCGCCCTGCTCGTCGTCGCGCTTGGGCAGCTCGTACGGCGCGTCCAGGACCGGCGCGTCGGGCAGGTGGTACGGGCCGAGGATGGTGCCCTGCGAGCCCTCGCGGTCCCGGTAGACCTGCTGCTCGACGGCCGACTCGACGAACACGTCGAGGAACAGCGGCCACTCGCCCGCCTCGCCGACGTCGATCAGCCACTGCTTCACGGCCTGGTACTCGTCGTAGGTCACATCGTTGTCGACGATGGCCTCGTGGATGCGCTTGAGCACATCGCCGATGACCTGGTCTGCACGGTTGCCCATGATCTCCCTCTCTCCTTGGCCCTCTCAGGCCCTCGACTGGTGTGCGCTCGCCGCCTCACCCGGCTCGATCGCCGAGGGATGACGGGCCAGCGGCGTGACGTGGATGTCCATGTACGGAAACAGCGGAAGCCCGCTGAGGAGCTCGTGCAGCTCGTCGATCGAGCCCACGTCGAAGATGCTGACGTTCGCATAGCGCCCGGCGATGCGCCAGATGTGCGGCCAGCGCCCGTCGCGCATGAGCCCCTGCGCGTACTCCTTCTCGCGCGCCTTGACCTCGTCGGCCTCCGCGGCCGGCATGTCGGGCGGGAGGCGAACCTCCATCTCGGCCATGAAGAGCATCAACGATCCGTTCTGTAGCGGGCGAGCTTGGCCTCGTCGACCTCGACCCCGAGCCCGGAGCTCGTGCTGACGGTCACGCGGCCGTCGCGGATCTCGGGCGGGGCGACGAGCAGGTCGTCCTCGAGGTCGAGGAAGTTCGTGAACTCGGCCGGCTGACCGGCCGTCGCCGCGAAGGCGGCCGCGAACCCGATGGTCGCCATGGCGCCGATCCCGCCCTCGTACTGGCTGCCGATCACGACGGGCGTGCAGCGGCCGAGGCACAGGTCGAGGATCCGGCGCGACTCCGTGTAGCCCGTGCGGGCGGTCTTGATGCTCACCGTCCGCACGGCCTCCTCGTCGAGCGCGCGGCCGACGTGGGCGAGGCTGATGCAGCTCTCGTCGCCGACGAGCGGCACGCTCCAGCGGTCGGCGAGGCGCCGGCGCCCGGCGCGGTCGTCGACCGAGATCGGCTCCTCGATCGCACGGACGCCGAGCTCGACGAGGGCGTCGCCGGCGCGCAGCGCGTCCTCGTAGCTCCAGCCGCGGTTGGCGTCGACGTAGAGCGTCGCGTCGGGGAGCGCCTCGCGGATCGCGCGCGTCGCCGCGAGGTCGAGCTCCGGCGAGCGCCCGACCTTCACCTTGAACGTCCGCACGCCGAGCTGCTCGTGGATCGCCACGGCGTCCTCGGCCATGCCCTCGGGCTCGCCGAACGACACCATGTGGGCGGCGCGGACCTCGGGCGCGAAGCCGCCGAGCAGCGTGTGGCACGGGCGGTCGAGGATCTTGCCGACGAGGTCCCAGACCGCGAGGTCGACGGCCCCGCGCGCGACCTGGTTGCCCGTGACCTGCGCGCAGCGCTCGCTCACGCGCTCGGTGGCGAGCGGGCTCAGGCCGACGAGCAGCGGCTCGAGGCGCTCGCGCACGGTGTGCACGATCGTCGGCTGGGTCTCGCCGTAGGTGTACGGGCGCGGCTGGGCCTCGGCCTGGCCGACGAGGCCGGCGTCGGTGTGCACGCGCACGAGCACGTTGTCGGCGGTCGTCACGACGCCGGAGGCGAAGCCGGCCGGGCGCCGGTACGGCACCGCGAACGGGATCGCCTCGATGCCGGTGATGCGCACGTCGGCGCGCCGGCCGTCGGAGCCGGGCGGCGTGACGCCGAGGCGCGATTCGGAGATCGTCATCGGCCCGCGTTCACCAGCCCCACGTCTGGAGCAGCAGCTCCTCGTCCTGCGACATCCGCCCGAAGACGCCGGCGTGGAACAGCAGCGGGTCGCCGGGGCGGCTGCTCAGGTGGTCGACGTGACCGAGGTACAGCGTGTGGTCGCCGGCCTCGTGCGCGGCGTGCAGGCTGCATGCCACGTGCGCGATCGCGCCGGCCACGAGCGGCACGTCGGCGACCCACTCGAACAGCTCGCCGTGCTCCTTCAGCGGGCGCCCGGCGAAGTGCCAGGCGACGCGCTCCTGGCCGGAGCTGAGCACCGAGACGCCGTACCGGCGCGTGTCCGGCAGCAGCTTGTGCATCTTCGTGCGGTGGTCCACCGACACGAGCACGAGCGGCGGGTCCAGCGACACGGACGTGAACGCGTTCGCCGTCATTGCGTGGACGTCGTCGCCGCGCGCGGTCGTCACGACGGTGACGCCGGTCGTGAAGCGCCCGAGCGTGTGGCGCATGGCGTTCGCGTCGACCTTGTCGCGCATGGCGTTCACAGGCGGCGCAGGTCGTCGAGGGGCTCCAAGTCGCCGCGGACGTCGGGCGTGAGGCTCAGGGCCAGGCCCGGCGGCACGCCGGCGGCGATCGCCCGGCGGATCGAGCTCGAGCTGATCTTGCGCCGCAGTCCCGGACGGGCCTGGGTCGGCACGGCGACGACCTCGAGCCCGAGCTCGCGCAGCGCGGCGACCGTCCCGGCGCGCCCGCGACCGAACGCGAAGTCCGCGCCGACGCAGAGCACCTCCATGCCGAGGTCGTCCGTGAGGTGCGCGGCGAACTCGGCCGCGGAGACCCCCATGAGCGCGCGGGTGAACGGGACGACGACCACGTCGGCGGCCCCGGCGGCCCGCAGGCGCGCGACGCGCTCGTCGATGCCGCAGATGTCCGGCAGGGGCCGACGCGACGACGTGACGACCTCCGGCCGCGGCGAGAACGTCACCGCGACGAGCGGCAGGCCGCGCTCGCGCGCGACCGACGCGGCCCGCGCGACGAGCGCCCGGTGCCCGGCGTGCACGCCGTCGAACGTCCCGATCGTCGCGACGCACGGGCGACCGTGGGCGGCGAACAGCGCGCGGAGCCTCTCCCGCACGCCGTCCGCCGTCCCCGTCGCCGTCTGGACCGCTCGCATGACCCGATCTCCCCTGCTCGGCCGGTTCGCCCTACTTGCCGTTCTTGCCCATGAACCGGTTGACGTCGGTCGGCGTGATGAGGTCCGGCGCCGTCCAGCCGTCGAGGTCGTACTCCGCCATGCACTTCTCGGCGAAGCCCTTGTACTCGTCCACCTGGCCGGTCGCCATCGCGCTCAGCAGCACCTCGAGGCGGATGTTCTCGTGGTTGCCGGCGTAGTTGCGCTCGTAGAGCTCGTGGCGGCCGCCGAACTCGGTGCCGATCGCGTCCCACGTCAGCTTCATGAGCTTCACGCGCTCGACGGCGTCGTAGCCGTTGGACCCGCGGATGTACTGGTCGAGGATCGGGCGCAGCTCGGGCGTCTTGAAGTCGACCGCGTGCGAGTTGAGGTAGATCAGCGCGCTGCCGAGGTCGTTCTCGATGATCTCCTTGATCCGCGGGTACGCCGTGGTCGCGAACACGCGGTAGGAGAGCCCGTAGTCGCCGTTGGGCAGCTTCGTGCCCTCGTTCCAGTCGACCGGGTTGCGCGCCATCGCGTCGGTCAGCGCCCAGAACATGTTGCGGTAGGCGAGCACCTCGCCCACCCTGGCCTGGACGCCCCGGAAGTCCTTTGCGCCCGTCGCCTCGACGCCCTTGAGCAGCAGGCCGGCGATGAAGTCGAGCTTGACGGCGAACCGGATGCATCCATGGAAGGTGAAGCGCGGGATGAAGCCCGACATCGGGAAGAAGGCGTTGATCTTGTCCACGTCGCCGTAGACGAAGACGTTCTCCCACGGCACGAGGAC